>JAHFEI010000369.1 GCA_023248615.1 Nitrospinales bacterium
TTGCTCAACTTCGGAATCGAGGTTTAGCTGTCCGAGTTTTTCCCATATGTTGATTTTGGGCGGCATTTAAATTAGATTGTACCCGCGACAACTACTACTTTCGTAAATGGAGAGCTTCCCGAAATGAAATACAAAAGTTACCCTACATTCCATCCGTGGCACTCGCTTGATATCGGCGAGAACGCCCCGGAGATAGTCAACGCCATGATTGAAATCCCGATGGGGTCCAAGGTGAAATACGAACTGGACAAGACCAGCGGCCTCATAAAGGTGGACAGGATACTGTATGGCGCGGTTTATTACCCCGCCAACTACGGCTTCATCCCCCAGACATATTGCGACGACAATGACCCGCTGGACATACTGGTGCTGTGCCAGGAGGCGGTTTATCCCCGCTCGATAATGGAGGCCAAGGTAATAGGCTCCATGGCGATGATAGACGGCGGCGCGGAGGACGACAAGATAATAGCCGTCACCACATCCGACCCGGCATTCGCGCATTACAGCGACATCAGCCAGCTTCCGGAATTTATGCTGGCAGAGCTGAAGAAGTTTTTCGAGGACTACAAGAAACTTGAGAAAAAGGAAGTGAAAATAGAAGACTTCATGGGGCGCATAGACGCCGTGCGTACTGTGAAAGCGGCGTTGAAGATGTATGTCGACAATGCCGAAGAACTGCGCGCCCAGATATAGTCCCGGTGCGGTATAATCCAAGGCATGGAAACCGGTTTTGGCGAGATACGCCGTAAGGTAGGGGCGGGCGAGCGGCTCTCCTTTGAGGAGGGGGTTTTCCTGATGAATACCCCCGATATCCTCTCGGTGGGGGAGCTTGCAAATATTGTCCGCCGCCGTAAAAACCAAAACCGCGCCTATTACATAGTCAACAGCCATATCAACCACACCAACATCTGCGTGAACAAGTGCCGCTTTTGCGCTTTCCAAAGGGAGGCGGGGGAGGAAGGCTCCTACACGATGGCGCTGGATGAGGTGATGCGCGAGGCAGAAAAGGGCTACGCGCCGGGAATTTCGGAATTCCATGTTGTGGGTGGCCTGCATCCCGACATGCCGTACTCCTATTACCGGGATATGGTTGCGCGGCTACACCAGGTTTATCCGCAGGTACACTTGCAGGCGTTTACCGCCGTGGAAATAGATTATTTGTCTCGCATATCCGGCATGGGGTTGCGCGAAGTGCTGGAAGACCTCAAGGGGGTTGGGCTGGGGTCGTTGCCGGGCGGAGGCGCAGAGATTTTTGCCGAGCGGACAAGGAAAAGGATTTGCCCCGATAAAATTTCCGGCGATAGGTGGCTTGAGGTGATGGAAGTGGCGCACGGAATTGGGCTTCGATCCAACGCCACCATGCTGTACGGCCATATAGAAAGCGTGGAGGAGCGGGTAGGCCACCTGATGCGCTTGCGTGAATTGCAGGATAAAACCGGCGGCTTTATGGCGTTTATACCGCTTGCATTCCACCCGCTTAATACCGACCTGGAAGACCGCCAGTTCACATCCGGCCAACTGGATATACGGATGCTTGCGGTTTCTCGCCTGATGTTGGACAACTTCGACCACATAAAGGCGTTTTGGATAATGATATCCCCGGCCATTTCGCAGTTGTCGCTGTTCTTCGGGGCGGACGACATAGACGGCACGGTGGTGGAGGAAAAAATTACCAACGCCGCCGGGGCGCAATCCGGCAAATCGCTCACCGTGCCTCAGCTTGAGGATATGATTCGCGAGGCGGGCATGGAGCCGCTACGGCGCGATACGCTGTACAACGTAATAACAACAGGGCGCGCGGGCCATCCGGGGCTTGCCGCGAAGACCGCCTGACGTGCGGGATTATGCCGCGCTCTAACCTCGCCGACGACTTTCAAACCGAGCGCAGGCTTAGGTTCGGTTGCCACGATTTCCTTAATTCCCGTCCGATACTTTACCCGCTAACGCAGGGGCTGGTAGATGCGCCATTTGATATGGCGCTTGATTCCCCGGCACGGCTTGCCGACCGCTTGAGGGATGGCGACCTCGACCTGGCTTTTATCCCCGCCGTTGAGTATGCGCGCATAAACAGGTTGAAAATAGTGCCTGGTTTTTCTATCGCCGCCGAGGGGGATGTGCGGACAGTGGTGATGTACTCGAAAAAGAAAATTGGGGATATCAAGACTATTGCGGTTGACCAGCGTAGCCGTACCTCCGTATCGCTACTGAAGGTGCTGATGCACGGCTACTACGTCA
>JAHFEI010000370.1 GCA_023248615.1 Nitrospinales bacterium
CACCGTTATCATCACCCAAGCCAGGCTTACAAAAATATCTTTTGATGCGTGGATGTCTTTCAACCGCACGAACAGCCGAAACTGCCCTCTGTCTATGCCATAGGTGGTGCCGAAGCCGATGATAGCAAGATAAATGGCCAGTGTCGGCAATCCCAAGGTGGCTGCGAGAACAAATCCGGCAACCAAGCTGGTTATCGCTATCCCCCAGAAAAGGGAATTGTATTTCAGGTGGTAGTGGTATTTCCTTATCTGGTTTTTTTGGATCTCTTTTGGCCGCAGAAGCTGGTTTGTAAGGTATGTCGCGGCTATTGTGCAGAAAGCCAGCCCCATGATGAGCGGATTGGGCGTTACGTGCAGCATTACCGAGTTCGTATAGGTAAGCAAGGCGCCGCCAGCGGCAAGGAACAGGTTGCTTTTGGCAATGACCCCCAATATCTCGATATGCAACGGTTTTTGTTGTTCTTTTATGCTGTTGAGCTTTGCCACCGCCGCATCGATGATCCACTTTGGCGTGGAAGCGCCTGCCGTAACCCCTATCCGTTGATATTTCGAAAGCTCTTCAAGATCAAGCTCGTCATCCGTTTCCACATGATAGGTCGCCACCCCCTGCTCTTTGGCGATGGCGGCCAGCCGGGCGGTATTGGCGGAATTTTTTCCGCCGACCACTACCATGGCATCAACTTCCTTTGAAAGGCGGATCACCTCGCTCTGCCGCTCGTCGGTGGCCTCGCAGATGGTATCCCCTATTTGGATGTCGCGGTATTTTTCCTTGAAGTATTTTGTTATCGCTTCATAGTTCTGTATGTCGCAGGTGGTCTGGGCGGCGACAAAGACTTTGTCGAAATCGGGCAGTTTTTGGGCCTGTTCGAGGGTGGCCACCACATATACCGGGGTTTCGGCAAATCCTTTCAGTCCCGCAACCTCGGCATGGCCGTCGTCGCCGACGATAACCACCGTATACCCCTTGCGCGAGAATTTGCGTATCATCCCCTGAACCTTGGCCACCAGCGGGCAGGTTGCATCGCTGATGACCAGCCCGTGCCGCTTCAGGTCTTCCCGCTTTTGCGGGGTTATCCCGTGGGTGCGGATGATGACCTCGCTCCCCGCCTTGAGCTTGTCCAGATTGGTTTCCACGTGGATGTTCTTGCTTTCCAGCAGTTTTATAAGCTGCGGGTTGTGAATGAGCGGGCCGTAGGTGTAAACCTCTTTCCCCTTGCCGCGCGCCGATTCCAGCGTGATGTCGATCGCCTTCTTTACCCCCCAGCAAAAGCCGGCGGTTTTTGCCAATTTAATTTCTGCCATCTATTTATTGTGCCTTATGCCTCCGGTGCTTTCAACCGGGCTTTTGGTTGTTATAATCAATTCACTGCTTTATGGAGGCCTCTATGCGGTATTTTGCCTTTTTGCTTCTCCTTATCGCGGCACCGGCCGTGGCGGAGCAGCCGTTGCCGCCCCAATCCCACAAGGCCGCCTATGCGATCGGGCCGGGGAGCACCGCCACTTACGAGGCCGAGGTAATGGTGCTATATTTTTTACCTTTTACGATACGCGGCAATAGCGGCAAGGTCGCGGGCTCCATTGGCATCGATGGGGCGGGAAGCTGCAGGGTCAATGTTGACGCCGCTTCCTTTAGTTCAGGACACGACAAGCGTGACAAGCGGGTGCGCGAGATCCTGGAAACCGGCCGGTTTCCCACCGTTGAATTCGTGCTTGCCTCCGTGGGGCCGCTTTCGCCGGACGATCCCTCTACCTACGCCGGCGCGAAAAAAGTGCGGGGGAACCTGACCATTCGCGGGATAACCAAGGAAGTATCGTTCCCGGGGACGGTTAAAAAGCAGGGGGAATCGTATCTGATCGATGGAGGAGTGGAGTTGAAATACGCCGATTTTGGCGTACAGACCCCCGCCCCCGCCGGAATGGTAAGCTGGGTTGCCGACCATCTTCTGCTGAAGGCACATCTGGTTGCCGTTCCCGCAAGATAGATTCGTCCTTCGCCCTCTCGGTAGGGTAGGCAATCCTGTCTGCCATTGCCCCCGGAGGGGGCAAACATTTTCCCCTTATCTTTCTTGGTGCGAATTCAGCCCGGTCGGCCCATTGGGCAAATCGCACGGCAGGGTTGCGGTACCTGCCCAATCAGTGGCCTTCTGTGTCCTCTGTGGATAAATCCGGTTCACTTTATGATGAAGAAAAATCCACAGATGGCACAGATAGGCACCGATGGAA
>JAHFEI010000371.1 GCA_023248615.1 Nitrospinales bacterium
GAAGCAATAAATGGACGGGACGCTTTGGAAATAATCTCAAAGGAATGTCCACATTTGGTTATCTCCGATATCGGGATGCCCGTGATGGGAGGGCTGGAATTGCTGGAAAAAATCAGGGCAATACCTAAAACGAAGTCCATCCCGGTTATTATGGTTTCGGCTACGCATGGGATGGAGATACGGGACACTGTCTTCAGGCTTGGGGCAAGCGATTTTGTTACCAGGCCGATAAACACGGACGACTTTATTCCAAGGGTAAGAAGGTTTATCGGGTAGCGGCTCGACTAGGGGATAGCCGTAGGGGGATAGAGGAAAAACGGGAGTTCGCGGTCGGCCAGTGTTTGGCGCCGGTGCAGGTCTTTTTCCGCTTCCGCTATCTGCGCGGAAAGGGCGGCCTTAAACGGCGCCAGAAGCAATTTCAGTTTTTCGTTTATTTCCGAAAGGTTTTTGCCTATCATTTTTTTGTCCGCGCCGGGGATTTTGATTTGCTCCAGCAGTTTTTCCTTCAGCTCCAGCAAATCGCGCGGCGGGTTTTCCAAATACTGCTCCGGGTGAAAATCGGTCTCGCGCATTTTTTGTTTCAATTCCATCAAATGCGCCAACGGGTCGTCCAGCCCCTCCACCGCGAGGGTGGCGGATGCAACGGCGAAAACCGGCGGCGTAAGTCCGTAAAAACCTTCAATCACCTCATCCGTTATGCGGTCGTACTTCGCGCCGCCTATGCCATGGATAAACAGGTCACTCAGGTACAGCCGGTTTATAACGGAAAGCGTAACAGCCTTGGGCCACAATCGGTATCCGCGTTCGATAAAAAACGCCATCAGCCCCGCGCCATCTTTTATCTCCGCCTCTTCCCCCGCCAACCGGATGCCGTTGCCGGACTCCGCCACCGCCAGCGTTGCGCGGGCATCCCCCTTCACCAGCCAGAAAAGCGTTTCCACCCCCGCAGGGCCTTGTGCCAGGTTTGGGAACGGGTTTGCCGGGTAGCGCAGTTTATGTTCCAGCCGATAGCGCTCCAGCGAGGCGTTAAAAATCCCGGCCAGTTCCATCCCCCTTTGCAAAAGCGAAAAAGCAAAATCGAAAAATTGCGCCGTCTTGCATATTTCCGAAAGCGGCGCTTCCAGCACGTTGCCGGGCCAATCTTTCGCGTACCTTCTCCGAAGCGATACCGTTGCGTCCGCCAGTTTTTCGGGCAATTCCCGCGAGAACTCATTGCGCAAAAAATCAACGCCGCTCCCAAAAATATTTCCCGGCACGCCTTCCAGGTCGCACACCGCATTCTGCGCAAAAATTTCCAGCGCGGCTCTGTCCGTGGCGACGTCGCAATAAAAACTTTTTACGGCATGCGGCGAAAGGTAGTGCGCCACTTTGTGGTAGCCGCCGTTGTACGCCGGAAGTTTTACCGGAAACCCTTCGCAGACATCGGTGTCCACATTCAGATTGATTGCCGAAAAGCCCTGTTCCGCCATACGCGCAAGCAGGCGGTATTTATAGATTACGCCGGGGTGGTACAGGTTCGGCTGGTGGCCCGACATGACGAGCGGCGTTGCCGTGCCGATTTCCGGGACGGAAAGGCCGAGCGATGCGGTGTACCGCGCGGCGATGTACGCCACTTCCCCTCGCCACGATTTCCGTAGCGCATCGAACGGATAAATAGCGCCATACTGGGTCGCCGCCAACTCCCGCCACTGCGAAAAGGGCGGATGGCAAAATGTCTGGCCGGGTTGCGGGACTTGCGTCATGGGGCAAACGGATCGAAGGAGCGCACGCCAAGTGCCTCTTGGCTGACGAACGGCTCGCCGTAGCGCACGCCTATGAGGCCGCCGAAGTACGCCGCCTGCGCTTCCAACCTCCCCATCAAATCGTCTCCTTTTTCCTGCCCAGCCGCGAAAAACTGCGAGTGGTAGGCACGGATGGACTGCTCCTTTTGCCCAAAAGTATCCGAGATGTCGAATATGAATGTGGGGGTTATCAGCTTTCGCAGGTGTATGCAGAAATAGAAAAATACGCGCGGCGGGTAGAACGGCTCCCCCTCCATATCCGTTTTTGTGTACTTGGCGATAAAACGCGCCGCCTGCGCGATTTGCGAAGCCTGCACATGATCCGGGTGCGCATCTTCCCAGTAGGGAAGGAGCAGGACTTTAGGCCGCAACGTGCGATAAGCCTCCGCCACTTTTACACGCGCCTCTTCGGTATCCATCAGCCACCGGTTCGGCAA
>JAHFEI010000372.1 GCA_023248615.1 Nitrospinales bacterium
AAACCAGGGACGACGCCGACAAAGGGGCGTTCAAAACGCCGACTTTGCGGGATGTAGCCTCCACCGCCCCTTATATGCACGACGGCAGCGAAGAAACCCTCGAGAAGGTGGTTGCTTTTTACAATAGGGGGGGCAATCCCAATGACAACCTCGACGGACTAATGGATAAGCTGGACCTTTCCGCGAAAGAGGAAAAAGACCTGGTGGCTTTTTTAAAGTCGCTGAGCGGAAAAAAATGGCGTTCAATCTCCCCGCCTAAAAAGTTTCCGCAATAACCCGTTTTGACCTGGGGCGCGAACCGGATATTTTCCCCTGAGATCGATTTTGGGAGGGAGACCGTACAGGTTATCGGCCTCCCACGGCGCGCCGCGCGGCCAACCTGCGCCGCGTGGGGCGGCGGCATCCGCTTTACCGTGAATAAAGCGGGCAAGAAGCCCATGCCCGGTTATTTTGTCACGGTTCCGGTGACCACAACACCCCTGTTGTCATAAAGCGAATTATGATAATCCACCCGCATCGAAAAACTACCCGTTGTTGCCCCCGCCGGTATCGGCACGGAGAGGTTGAACGGCTTGTTCAATATCTCGCCTACCGGGGCGGTATAGTTATACGACTGGCTGTTCGCCCCCACCGAAACGGACGCCGAAATCGTATAGTTGAAATCGTCAGCCGCCGCCGAGGGTTGCTCCACCGAGCCGTTGCCGGAGATTGTAAGGACAGTTCCGTCCATCGTGCCGGAATAGTTCCAAACATCGTATCCAAAAGGAGCGGAATAGGCGGGAGGAGCGGCGAAAGTGGCTCCGGTAATGGTGTATGTGAGGTGAAACTGACCCCATCCCTTCGTATCGCTTGTGCTTCCACCCCCGCCGGATGTGCCGGTTCCCGTTCCGGTCCCGGTTCCCGTGGAAGTGGAGGGCATCGTCAGCGTGGTTGTTTGCCCCTGCGTAACGACAACATTGTTCATCACCACGGTGCGGGCGTTATTACAAGTGATAAAAACCTTGTATGTGCCCGGCGGGAGAAGCTTGGTGTCCGCGCCGGCCCCGACAATCAGTTTATTGGTATTCTTGTCCAGGGCGCTAATAGTGCAACCACCGGATTGACCGCCTGAAACAACGACCTTGCCATCCGTTTGCAGCGCCTCGGTCTCCGCAATCGCGGCGCTTCGCTTCTTAAACAAAAATGTTTGATACTTTATTTCCCTCATCAAATCAGGCACTCTTGAAAGCACCTCTGAATCCACGCCGAGCTTTGCCGCGATCATATCCGTCAGGGCCTTTTCTATCGTGGCATCCGGATTGTTTACGGCATTGATAAACTTTCCAGCCTTATCCATTCCTTGCCCAATCGGGGGAGATACCAAGGCAAGCGTGTCGCGAATAACATCTATGCCATTGCTGATGTTAAGCATTCCTTCTTTAACGACGGCCTTTGCAATTGCATTAGCTGGAGAGGCATCGGAAAATGCATTGCTTTTGCCTTCCGGGTTTGTGACGAGGTCGTTGTATATCAAAGGCGCTTGAGTGTCCAATTTGCCATCGGTTAAATTTTGAATGAACGCGGCCGGGTTGGCGCCCGGATCGCCGGTTCCGGTCGTATGGAATCTATCCAGGGCCACGTTGTAAGCCTCCTGTTTCCCGGCAGAATCAAGCTTCGCAAGCGTATCAAGGATGTCAGTCGTGCGATGGCTCCCGCTTTGTTGAAAACCTTTGGCTAAATTAAAGCCGGATTTGGTTATGGCTCGGATATTTTTGCCGCCGTTCTTGCCGTGAACGGCGGGCATGCCGGGCTTTGCGGCTGCCTGGGAATCAAGATAGGTCATGGCCGCGTCAAAAAGATCGTATTTATCCAGAACCTTTCGCTGCAATTCATACATTCTCAGATAAGCGGCGGAGGCGCCCGGGCTGGTGGTATTTGTGCTTGTCACCGTGCCGGTTCCTGTGCCCGTACCCGTACCGGTGGTTGAGGAAAGCATCCATCCATAAACCACCGACAGCCCCTTGCTTCCCGTATCCGAGGTATACGCCCACGTGGAGTTATTGGAATCCACCAATTCATAGGTGCCGGCGGGAACATCCGCGTTGGGCTGGACAATCCAGTAAAGGTAAGGGGGGCCGCTTGAGGTTGTCGGCCATGTTGCCCCCGGAGTGGCATCAACGCCGGTTGAGTTGCCTATAGCCGTCCAAGGGCCATACACCGTTCCCGACACCGTATCCA
>JAHFEI010000373.1 GCA_023248615.1 Nitrospinales bacterium
TTGGGGCAAACCCCGTCGCCATCAACCTAGAGGAAGAGGTGCGCCGCCTGCGGCAAAAGGTGCAAAACGGAGCCGAGTTCATATTCACCCAGCCGGTGTTTGATACCGGCCTGTTTCTGCGGTTCCGCGAGATGATTTCGGATATCAACACGCCGATACTTATCGGGATACTTCCGCTTGCGTCGTTGCGCATGGCAGAATTCCTGCACAACGAAGTTCCCGGAATGAGCGTACCCGAGGGTATCCGCAAGCAACTGGCGGATGCCGGCGAACAGGCGGCGGATGTGGGGATGAGGCTTGCCGGAGAAGCCCTGAAAAGCATGCGCGACGGCGTGCAAGGCGTTTATGTGATGAGCCCCGCAGGCGGCATAAAACCGGCCCTTGCGGTGCTTGAGAAGTTTTTATAAAAGAAGTGTCCGCAAAAAAAACAGTACTGGTTGCGCAGGTTGCGGTGTTTGTGCCGTTGCGCAAGCTGTTCTCCTATTCGTTTGGCGATTGCGGCGCGGCGGGGCTTGTTCCCGGCGTTCGTGTGGTTGTGCCGTTCGGCAACCGCGACGTGGCTGGCGTATTCCTGGGATTTGCCGAAAGCGATATTGAGACGAAGGAGATAAAGGCGGTGCTGGATGAGTCGTCGCTTTTCCCGCCTGCGCTGGTAGAGCTTGCGCTGTGGTGCGCCGACTACTACATGTCCGCGCCGGGCGAGATTTTTCGCATGATATGCCCCCGCGAATCCCTGAAGAAAAAAATTGTTTTCAGAAAAACTGGCAAGGCTACGGGAAAAGTCGGCGCCGGGAAAAAGGCTATTCTGGATTTGGTAGATGAAGAATTCTCCTCCGCCGTCCTGGCAAAAAAAGCGGGGCTGACCGCAAGGGAACTTGATAAAGAGGCAAAAGCCCTAATCAGGGGCGGATACCTGGAGAAAAAGGAGGAGTTCTACTTTACACAATCCCGGATGCAGCCTCTGGAATGGCTCTCGCCGAATAGCTCCCCCGAAACTCCGATATTGGAAACAGGTTACACGGATGAGCAGAAAAACGTTATAGAGGAAATTTCCGAAGAGATGGTGAGGCGGAAGGGGAGGGTGACGCTACTGCAAGGCGTAACCGGTTCCGGCAAGACGGAGGTGTATATCGCGTTGTGCAAGAGGGCGGTTGCCTCTGGCGGCGGAGCTATCGTGCTGGTGCCGGAGATTGCGCTTACCTACCAATTTGTGCGGCGGTTTTATTCCTGTTTCGGGCGGGCAATAGCCGTCTTGCATTCCGGCCTCACCCCGGCACAGCGGCGCGAGGAGTGGACGCGTATCGGCAAAGGGGATGCGCAGATAGTTATCGGAGCGCGCTCGGCAATTTTTGCGCCCATGCGCGACATACGGCTGGTGGTGGTGGACGAAGAACATGATGGCTCATATAAGCAGGGGGAATACCCTTATTACAACGCACGCGACCTAGCGGTGGTGCTAGGCAGGATAACCGGCGCGGCGGTGCTACTTGGTTCCGCCACGCCTTCGTTGGAAACGTACCATAATGCGCAAAACGGCAAGTACTCTCACAGCCGCTTGGTCCACCGCATAGACCGCCGCCCGATGCCAAACGTAAAAATGGTCGAGGATGACGAAAAATCGGATGCGCTTTTCCCTGCCGGTGTGGTGGAAAAACTGGCGCAACGGATACGGAAAGGGGAGCAGTCGCTGGTGTTCATCAACCGCCGTGGTGCATCCACCTGCGTGAAGTGCCGCGTGTGCAGGGAGGTAGCGCAATGCCCCAATTGTTCCGTATCGCTTACGTTCCATTCCAATGGCGCGAAAATGTTGTGCCACTATTGCGGGTTCGAATCGCCTATCCCGGAAAAATGCGACAAGTGCGGAGCGAATGGGCTTTTCAGCTATCGCGGTGTCGGTACGCAAAAAGTGGAGAGCCAGCTTGCGGAACTTTTGCCGAAAGCGCGTATCGAGCGGCTGGATCAGGATACCGCCCCCACCCGCGAAAAAGCTTTTGCCATTCTTGAGAGGTTTGAAAACAGGCAAACCGATATCCTTGTCGGCACACAAATGACTGCCAAGGGGCACGATTTTGAAAACCTCACGTTTACCGCTATTGTCGGCGCGGACGATTACCTGGCGTTTCCGGATTTCCGTTCGGCGGAGCGCACGTTCTCGCTTGTAACGCAGGCGGCGGGCCGTACCGGGCGCGGCGTAAAGGGGGGCGAGGTTGTAATCT
>JAHFEI010000374.1 GCA_023248615.1 Nitrospinales bacterium
CACAACGGGGATCTCATCCACAATATGGATTTGCGCGTTTTGGTAGAACGGCATGTCGCTTCCGGAGACATCGCCACGTTGGCGGGAGTTTTTCGTCCCGGGCAAAATACTTTATGCAGCGATACTCGGGGAAAATTGTCGGGCATACATGGCTACCAAGGTTTCCAAGCCACAGACCAAAATACCCGCCTCACTTTTTCCGGGATAGCCGTTTATAGCCAGACTTTCCTGGAGTTCGCGAGGCCCGGCGTCGAAGACATCAAATATCTTTGGACCAGGGCCCTAGTGGCGGGGAAGACCATCGGCGTGGCGGATTGTTCCGCGGATGCATGGTTCGACTTCGGCACTCCCCAGGGATTGTGGGATGCCGCTAAGTTCGCGATGGAAGACGCGGGAAATTTCCGATACAACTACAACGCCGCCGCAGGGGAGAAGCCTTACGTATCAAATGAAGCTGGAAAGGTAGATCTGCCGGAAGGATTGCGGAACGTGTTGATTTACGAGCAGCCTCCACAAGGCATTCCTTCGGACATCCGGGACAGCATAGTCGGAAAAGACTTCCTATGGCGGATCAACGCATGACTTACGGGAGCGCATCCAAACCGTGAAGAAAGCGATCCGCCTTTCCTATTACTCCTATGACAGCTTGGGAAATCCCTGGGTCTCGGGCGGCGGCGCGGTGCGCGATTTCGAAGTATTGAAGCGCTTCGCTCCCCATGCCGAGATTACCTTGTATGTCGGACGCTATCCCGGCTTCAAGGAACAAACGCGGGAAGGTGTGCGCATGTGGGGACTGGGGTTCGGAAGCAGTAACTGGCTATGCCGCCTGACTTTTTCCCTGGCGGCCAATATACGCCTCCTGTTCGATCAATCGGACATCCTCGGCAATAGCGCTTCCATCTATGCCCCGGTATTGGCGGGGTTCCTGCGCGGCCGCCGTTTTTATTCCGTATACCATCACCGTGTGGGCAAAGGTTCGCGTGAAAAATTCGGAGCTTGGGGAAAAGTTCCCGAGCTATTGGAAAAATGGATGTTCCGGCTGGGACGTCGTTATGCGGTATCCAACGCCTCGTTGGCCGCGCATATTCATGCCGTGAATCCAAGCGCTGAAGTTTTTGTCACCTCCAATGGCTTCAATTCGAATTTGCTAAGCCTTCCCTCCCGGCCCGCCGCACCGCCCTTCATTCTTTTCCTGGGGCGCTTCGACATCTATATGAAAGGGCTGGATTTGCTCATCCCTGCTTATGTGAAGATCGCCGCCGGCCAAGGAATCGACTTGGTGCTGGCTGGACGTTCCACTCCGGAAGCCCTTGAAAAAATCCGGCAAATGCTCCCTGGGCACACGGGAAATACCGAACCGGGGTCGCTAGGTAAAGTCCGAATGGAAACGGATATTTCCGAAACTCGCAAAGCGGAATTACTCGCAGCCTGTCTGTTCTTTTGTTCCCCTTCCCGCTTCGAGGGCTTCGGCATCGCCGCCTTGGAAGCAAATGCGGCCGGCAAGGCGGTGCTGGCCTCGGACGTGGACGGTTTTAGGGCCAGCTTGGCATTTGGCGAAACGGCCTTGGCTATTGCTCCGGGGGATATCACAGCGCTGGAGTTCGGCCTGTCACAACTGGTGCGGGATGCGGAGCTACGTGAAAAACTAGGTAGGCAGGGGCGCGAAAGAGCTGGAGATTTCAGTTGGGATAAAATAGCGGAAAAGGAATGGAATTGGGTTGTGACAAAATACCGGGAATAGACAACATTTTAAAGGGGTGATGTCTATTTTAAAAGGCGGCTGTCTCCTTTTGATCCGTCCGCCAGGTACCGGTTGCTTTACGCTGTCAATGCGCTTTGTTAAACTGTCGGACGGGAGCGTGGATGACAGCTGAGGCCATCAAACTGAATTTGGGATGTGGCTCCATGCGCCTGCCCGGCGTCTATGGCTTGGACCTTATGAATCTGGGCGCCACTGATGTGCGGGCCAATTTGACGGCGCCCGCCCTTCCTTTTAAATGCGGCGCCGCTTCCGAAATATACGCGTACCATGTGTTGGAACATTTGGATTTCGTGCGGCTCATGGATGAATTCTATCGAGTTCTAAAGCCGGGTGGGGTCATGCATGTGCGCGTACCGCATGCCTCCTCCTTCGGTTTCTGGGATGATCCCACCCATATTCGGCCTTTCACCTCCCGCACATTCGATTATTGGAATGAGAGCGCCGTGCATGA
>JAHFEI010000074.1 GCA_023248615.1 Nitrospinales bacterium
TCGCACATCGCCTTTGCGGTACTTCTCCGCTATTTCCGGCTGTATATCTTCCCTTCCATAAAGCCGCGCCAGCGTTTGCGCCACCGATTTTATGGTGAGCGGTATCCCGTTGCCTATATTGAAGGCGCGATAATCCGCCGCCGGGTTTTCCAGCGCAATCATGTTAGCCGCCACCACATCGCGCACCGATATGAAATCTCGGGTCTGCAAGCCGTCCTCGTACACCACCGGTCGGTTGCCGCATTTTATCCTGCTCATAAAAATCGCCGCCACGCCCGTGTAAGGGTTGGTAAGCGACTGCCGCGTGCCGTATATGTTGAAATAGCGTAGCGCCACCGAGGGAATTTGGTACGTTGCGCCTATGTTCAGCGCCATCTGCTCCTGGTTCATTTTGGTGATGGCGTAAATGGAGTTGGGGTTCTGCTTTGCTTCTTCCCTTGTCGGCACCGGCACCGCCACGCCGCCGCACAATGGGCAGTGGTTGTTCCAATCCCCTTTCGCAGTATCGGCTTCGGGCCGCAGTAATGGGCGCACGATGCCGCATTTTTGGCACCGGAATTCGCCCTCGCCGTAACTGCTCATGCTGGCGGCAACAATTATCTTGCGCACCTTGTGCTTGCTGTTTACCAGGATATCCAGCAGGTTCGCCGTACCCATCACGTTTGTGCCAACGTAATAATCCACCTTGTACTGCGATTGCCCCACGCCAACGGCCGCCGCCTTGTGGAACACCGCCTCGATTCCATCCATCGCTTTCTCCAGCGCATCGCGGTTGCGCACATCGCCGTGGATGAACTCCGCCGATGCGCTTACATGCGCCGGTTTTTTGCTATCCGGATGCACCTGCGGGTCCAGGTTATCGAAAATCCTTACCTCGTGCCCCCTGTGGAGAAGCTCATCTACAATATGCGAACCGAGGAAACCGGCGCCGCCGGTGACTAATATTTTCACGCCATCTCCATCAAATGTTTCAACATTTAATCAGACGCTATGGCAAAAGTAAACTTATGCTTTAGGGCAGAAACCGCAAGGGCGCATGGGAAGCGGCCTATCTAGTATTTGCCGCTACTTCTTGCTTCCTTCGCTTCCGCGGCCCCCCGCAAACGAATACCCGATGGTGAGGGTATAAATATCTTCCCTGCTATCCGGCTGGCGCACGGTGTATGGTACGCCATTGATGGTGATAGGCGCCCTAGGGGATTGCGAAAAGCGGTAGCCATCGTAGCCTAGGGAAACGCTCCATGCCCCATCGAACCGGTAACCAAGAGATGCATAGTAGGTGATGTTTTTGCCGGGCTCCAACACCGGATCGCTGTCCGCCATCCCCTTTGCCTTCAAGTTGGCCTGTTCCCACGTTGAAACGGGATACTTTGCTCCGGCGCTCCCCTGAAAGCCGTATTTCACCGCCGAGAAATCCAGCCCCGCCCGGATGTAGCCTATAAGGTACTCCTCTACGTATCCCCCAGTACCCCTTAAATCCCTTGTCCAAAAATCCAGGCCGACTCCGCCAACGATGTCCCAATAATAATTGCTCTCCGGCTTGTTCTTCAGGCGGTAATGCAAGTTCGCCTCGTTCAACATTCCGGCGTAACGGGTTGTGGTAGTAAGCTGGGTTCCAGATTGCGTTTGTCCATCGTAATTAACGTCGCCGCCGTAAAGTTTGCCGTGATAGGCCAACAACGCGCCGTCCGCTCCATCTTGCAAGTAGTAAAATCCCATAAATGACCTGTAGCCGGATTCCGAAAGAAGCTTTGCTCCGGCGGATGAATACTCGCTCCAGCCAAACTGCTCGGTTCCAAACTGGATTGTCATCTCAGCGGCGGCGGGGGCGGAGAACACGGGAGAAAGGTAAAGGGCAAACGCAACGGCAAGCGGCAAGCAACAACGCCGCACTGCACTACAGACGGGGAAAAATTGGATTTTCATTTCGCACCCTCATAGCCTACATGCCCGGTTGCGGCCAAAACCCGCGCTCTTGTCAACTTGCAAGCTAACTTACGCTACGTTCTCTCCGGGCTGTACGAATATCTCCCAGCCGGATTTTACTACAACAGGCCGAAAGGGGTGAGCGCAAACTGCGGGTTAGTGGGCCATCGGGTCGGATGGCGGAGCGGGAGCCTTGGGATGGGCCGATATCGTGGCATATTCTTTCGGCTCCGTGCCTTCCCTAAACGCCTCAAAAAAAGAATCGGGATCATCCGGCATAGTAAGCTCGCCGGAAATTTTGTTCACGCGGGTAAAAACGATATTTTTAGGCGGCACGAACGGGCGTATCTGCAGGTCTTTTATCACGCCTTTCATATAATCCAGCCAAATCGGCGCGGCGGCGCGGCCACCGGTTTCGTTCCTGCCTATCGGCTGGTCTTGATCCCTGCCTATCCACACGCCGGTTACAACGCCGGAGGTGTAACCGATGAACCATGCGTCTATGTACTCGTTCGTGGTGCCGGTTTTCCCCGCCGTCGGCACCCCCAGCGCCCGCACCGCCGTGCCGGTACCTTCCTCTACAACTCCTTGCATGACGTTGTTCATAAGAAACGCAGTATCTTCCGGCATCACCACGGCGGATATCGGCTCCGTTTTTTCTATCACATGCCCCGCATGGTCTTCCACGCGCCGGATAAAATACGGCTCGTTGCGCACGCCGCCGTTGGCGAGGACGCTATACACGGAGGTCAGCTCCATCAACGTAACGCCGGACGAGCCGAGCGCGATGGAAAGGTTGTTCTCCAGCTTCGAGCGGATGCCAAGGTTGCGCGCATATTCCATGGCGTAGCCAAGCCCTATTTTCTGCAAGACCTTAATGGTGACGATATTGCGCGATTCCGTAACCGCCGTGCGTATCGTGGTGGGGCCGTAGAATTCGTTTTTAAAGTTGCCGGGCTTCCAGTCCTTTTCCATCCCCTCGAACATTACGGGCGAATCTATGACTATCGTTGCCGGGGTAAATCCCTTGTCCATGGCCGCAGAGTAAATAATCGGCTTGAAGGCGGAGCCGGGCTGGCGAAGCGACTGCACGGCGCGGTTGAACGAGCTTTTCTCGAAATCGTACCCGCCAACCATGGCGCGAATCTCGCCGGTGGTGTAGTCCAGGCTTACTATCGCCCCTTGCAAGGTCGGCGTTTGGTCCAGCGCCAGCCGCACCGGGTCGCCGCCGAATTTTTCCAGCACTTTCACCTCGATGATGTTCCCCGGCTTTACCAGCTTCGATGCGTCTTTCACCGGCTCAAAGCTCCTTCCGTCAACCTTCAGGTCGAACCTGTGGGCCCATGCAAAACCGGCCTTGGCGATTACGCCCCTGTGGTCGTTTACTTCCACATTGATAGCTTCCGGCGTAACGCTTTTCACCACCGCCTTCAGCCGCCTATCCACCGCGAAATATTCGGCGTCCGTCATTCCCTTTTTGGGCGGGTTAAGCTCCTCCCAGTCCGGCGCTGTTTTCTTCACATCTATCCAGCCCAACGCGCCGCGGTATCCTATGCGGCGGTCGTCATTTTCTATACCAGCCATAATCGTCCGCTGTGCCTGCTTTTGCCACGAGGTATCCAGCGTTGTGTAAACCTTCAGCCCCTCGCGATAAAGCCTGCCGGAGCCATACTTGTTGTAGAGATACCGGCGGACATGCTCGGCAAAATATGGCACATCGTTCGGTGTTTTGCGCAAGGCGGTAAGCCGTAGTTGCTCGCCAAGCGCCCTTTCTGCCGTCTCGCGGGTTATGTAGCCGGAGCCAAGCATCCTGTTAATTACAAGGTTCCGGCGGTGGACTGCCGCCTTGGGATTGTTGAAAGGCGAGTACCCGTTGGGCGATTTTGGCAACCCCGCCAGCATGGCTAACTCTGCAACGCTCAATTTGTCCACGCCCTTATCGAAATAGAGGTGCGCCGCCGCCTCCACCCCGTAGCATCCGTGCCCGTAATAGATTTGGTTGAGGTATATTTCCAGTATCTCCTCTTTCTCGAAATTGCCTTCTATCTCAAGCGATAGCAAAAACTCTTTTATCTTCCGGGCAAAAGTCCTCTCCCGCGAGAGGAACATCACCTTGGCAACCTGCTGGGTTATGGTGCTTCCACCCTGCACCACGCCCCCCTCGCGCAGGTTTACAAGCGCGGCCCGCAGGATGCCCATAAAGTCTATCCCGCCGTGGCTGAAAAACTTGTCGTCCTCTATGGCGATGGTTGCCTTCTTCATGAGTTCGGGGATATCCTCATACTTCTTCATCATCCGCTTTTCCACATAGAACTCCGCCGCGACCTTGTCGTGCCTGTAGTAGATGGTCGTCACCAACGACGGCTGGTAATTCTTCATGGTCATCACGTCCGGAAGGTCTTGCTCGTAAAACTTCACCACCAGGAATATAAGGGCCGCGGCAAACACGAAGAAGGCGGCAACGGCGGATAGCGTGATAAGCGCAAGTTGCATGGGAGTGCGGGTGGAAAGCCACCCGTACAGCTCCGCGCCGAGCCTGAATGCCGACTCAGCCAGGGAACTTATTCTTGCAAGCATCTTTAAGCGTCAGCAGGTCTTTCCACGCATCCTTCTTGAATTCCGGGCTACGGTTAAGGAACGACGGGTGGTATGTGGGCAGTAGCGGCACTCCTTCGTAATCGAAGAACCTGCCGCGAAGTTTGCCTATCGGCTCGTTTGTCTTTAGTAGCGTGTGCGTAGCATGCGTACCTAACGCGCAAATGAACGATGGCTGTATCGTTGCTATTTGCGCTTTCAGGAAATGTTCGCAGTCCGCTATTTCGTCCGCTTTCGGCGGGCGGTTTCCCGGCGGGCGGCATTTCAGCACGTTGGCTATGTACACCTCGCTACGCGGTACGCCCAAAGAAGTCGGCGCCTCTATCATGTTCGTCAAAGTCTTTCCGGCCCGCCCCACAAACGGCAAACCCTGCTCGTCCTCATCCGCTCCGGGAGCCTCGCCCACGAACATTATTTTCGCGTCCGGGCTACCACTGCCAAAAACGGTCTGGGTGCGGGTTTTGTGCAGTCCGCAGGCGGTGCAAGCCGCCACTGCGGAAGCAAGCGAGGCAAGGGCGGAGGGCTTGTCCACCGCAACGGCAGGGGTGGTTTTTGTTTCCCACTTTTTTGCGGGGGGCTGTTTCGCCACGGACGAACCCGCTTTTTCCGTAGCCTTGTTGGGGGCGTCCGCCGTCACGCCAACCTGCACGGCGGCGGGCGCGACATACGGAGACGGCTCCACATAGTCCACCCCTATGGTCTTCAGGTATTTAAAGTATATTTCGACTTCTTTCATCGGGATTCCGGCTTTGCCGACGGTCATCCCTGTCCGCTTGCGGCGGCCCTGGGGGAAGAAAGAAGCCTTGCCGCCTCATCCAGTATCCTGTCGGCGAGTTGCCGTTTTGGAAGGCGCGGGAGGGATAGCGGCTCGCGCGTCCTGGAAATAAGCGTTATTTCGTTGTAGTCGTTGTCGAAGCCTATATCGCCTCGCCCCACATCGTTGGCGCAAATGACATCCATATTTTTCCGTAGCAACTTTTCGCGCGCGTTTTGCAACAGGTTATCGGTTTCAGCCGCAAAACCGATTATCAGCCTGTTCTCCTTGTGCTTGCCCAGGCGCTCCAATATATCCGGGTTCTGCTCCAGCGATATGGACAGCCCGGCTTCATTCTTCTTCATCTTGGAATCGTAAACCACCGAAGGCCGGAAATCCGACACGGCGGCGGCCATGACCAGCATGTCGCACCCGCCGAAACGCGCGGCAAGCTCGTCCATCATTTCCTGTGCGCGGCGCACCGAAATGTTGGTAATGTTTTCCGGCAACGGTATTGATAGCGGCCCGTGTATAAGCGTAACGTCGGCTCCGCGATCCCGTGCCGCTTCCGCTATCGCCACGCCCATCCTGCCCGACGAGCGGTTAGATATGAAGCGCACCGCGTCTATCGGCTCTTCCGTAGGCCCGGCGGTAACGATAATCCTTTTCCCCTTAAGGTCGGCGGTCGGCCCAACCGCTTCCTCTATAACGGTGGCAAGATGCCCTATGGAAGGGAGCCTCCCCGCACCGCTGTCGCCGCAAGCCATCTCCCCCTCATCGGGGCGGATGATATGCACCCCGCGCCCTTCCAGTATCCTTATGTTGTCCTGAACCGCCGGGTTGGCATACATCCTGGGGTTCATGGATGGAGCCACAAACAACGGACACTCCAGCGCCAGTACCGACGTGAGCAACAGGTCGTCCGCCACTCCGTGCGCCAGCTTGCCAAGAAAATTGGCGGTGGCAGGCGCGATGAGCGCCGCAGCAAGCCCGCGAGTCCTGTTCAGGTGGTCAAACGGGTCTTCCTGGTTGTTCCAGTCGGCGGTAAGCACCCTCTCGCCTGATACGGAGCGGAGAGTGACGGGGGTAACAAACTGCTCTGCCGTGCGGGTCATTACGACTTGCACAGCTATCCCCTTTTTTACAAGAAGCCGTATAAGCTCCGGGGTCTTGTACGCCGCTATGCCGCCGGTTATTCCCAGCAGTATTTTTTGGGGGGTTGCCATCGGCACATTCTACCGTACTTTCAAACCCCGCACCATCTATGCTGAGCTACTGTCCTTTTTGGGGTGGGTGGAACCGGTGTGGGTCTATAACCGTTTTGTTTCGCCCCTCCGCCTTGGCCTGGTGGAGCAGTTCGTCGGCGCGCCGTATCATCGCCTCCAGCGATAGCTCGTAATTGCTTGTCGCCCCTATGGAGGCGGTTAGTTTGACCGTCTTTCCCCGGTACTGCACTTCGGCATTCTCCACTAGCTTGCGAAACTTTTCGAATGTACCCATCTCCAGCTTCTTTTCCACGTTGGTCAGCAACAGGCAAAATTCCTCCCCGCCGAACCGGCAGGCGATATCCGATTTGCGGACAGCGGTTTTAAGCAGGCCCGCAACCTGCCTTAGCGCGGCATCCCCCATGTTGTGCCCGTATTTGCCATTTATCTCCCGGAAGTTGTCCAGGTCTATAAGCGCAATCGTTACGCCAAGGTTGTCCCTTTTATAGTTCTGGTACAGCTTCTCCGCCAGGTCGAAAAAATTGTTGCGGTTTGGCAAGCCGGTAAGGAAATCCGTGTTGTGCGCCCTCCTTAACGCCATATCCTGCTCTGCCAGCTCGATATTCTGTGTCACCCTGGCGTACAGGTCTTCGTACTGGAATGGGCGGGGAAGAAAATCGTTGGCCCCGTTTTTAAGGAACCCGGCGGATGCCCCATCCCCACCTATATCCGATGTGCCGATGACCAGTAGCGAGTACCGGTTAAAGGTCCGCCGGATTTTTGCGGTAAAGAGCGGCCCATCGGTATCCGGCAAGGCAAAATCAATAAGCGCCACTTTTGTATCTGGATGGCCGACAAGAATTTCCATAGCCTGCTTGCCGCTGGTCGCCAGCAGGACATCGAACTTCCCCGTCTCGAGCATACTTTTCGCCCGTTTCCCCGGTTCGGCAGAGGCATCCACCACCAGTATTTTTACGCGGGAATTTTTTAAAACCCGCTCCACCTCCCGCACAATGTTGAGGACAGACTCCTGCTTGCCCTTCATCAAATAGTCCACCGCCCCAAGCTGGAGAATCTTCTCCCGCAACTGGTTTTTGAATGATGCGGCAAGCACGATTACAGGTATGCCGGTGGATACGATATGGCGCACCGCCTCTCCCTCCGGCGCATCCGGCAGGCGATAATCAACTATCGCCAAGGCGAACTTGCCCTTCCCATTTTTTAGCGCGATGTGCGCATCGGTGAACGAAGAGACGTGCGTGACCTTATGGAAAAGCCGTATCTCCACCTCGCTTTTTACCGCCTTGGCAAACGACACCGAATCCTCTACAAGCAAGATGTTCGACATTCCACGATATCCTTCCAAAACAGCAAGTTGCGCTATAATTAATTGATTTAAATTGCATTGTATCCAATGAATACCGCCTACGGTTCGTACTCTACCATAAAAGCATATGCCATCTCATTACACAAAAACTACGCGATAGGGATAGAAATGAACGCCAATTAATTGGGTGCCTTCACAAAACAAGAGCCTGCCAACTTGAATTATCCCCAGGAGTTTCCCCGAAATTTTGTTCTGAAACAGCGTACCCCTTTTAAAATATTTTCTTCGTCATTTTCAGAAGTGGAAAAGCAAAAAACGGGGAAACTCTTTAACTGGCTGTAAAGGATTTTAAAAAGCGGCCCTCTTTAGGATAGGCTTGAGAAACACCACATTTTTCAAATCTATAACCTTGGAGGGCCAGATGAATTATAGCAAGAC
>JAHFEI010000075.1 GCA_023248615.1 Nitrospinales bacterium
AAGCTTTCCGGGGAGGCGATGGCGAGGGTGGAAGAAGTTGTAGCCTCGCACACAGGCACACCCTTTTGCGGAGAGGGTGCGCAAAAATATTCCGCCCAGTTGGGAAATACGGCGGAAGTAATCAGCTTTAACGGAACCATAGCGGCGGGCGTGGCGTTGCGCGCCTGGGAAAAGATGCGGGATGGACACGGCGGCGTGGGGCCGCTGAAACCCAACTACATCCAGAAAAGTGCCGCCGAGAAATCCATAAACCTTTAACCAAGGAGAATTATTATGGCCACATCGCTCCACAATGACCCGCGCTTTGAGCACCTTTACGAGCACAACGCGGCCTTCCGCGAGCTTAGCAAACAACACCAAGATATCCAAAAAGAGGCGGATAAGCTTAATAAGGCGCTGTACCTAAGCCCCGATTTGGACATGCGCATACACGAACTCAAAAAAATGAAGCTGGAAATAAAGGACAAGCTGGGGGCGATGCTTGAAAGCGTAAACCCCTGAAGGGAAAACCGGTGTGGGAGTTGGCATTTGCCGCACGGCTCCCGCATCGGCATTATCCCTTCGCCATTATCGCCGCAACGGAAAAAAGAACGGCCACTTTGAGGGACAACAGATGAAGAAGACTAAAGACGAACACAACCACAGCGGAAAAAACTGCCACAAGACCCTCACGCAGATGTCGGATTACGTGGATGGCGAACTGGATTTGAAAAGCAAAAAAGGGCTGGAAAAACACTTTTCCAACTGCAAGGTATGCGTGGCTGTGATGGGTACGCTGAGAAAAACCATAGAAATATTCCGCTCTAAGCCGGTGGAAAAAATGCCCAAAAGTGTCTTGCGTGGCATTCATGTCGCCATCCGCGATGAAATGCGCGGCGCAGGTAAAACAAAATGAGCGGCGAGGAAACCGGGGCTTGCGAATTTCCAGCGGAGCCAAACAACCCGGAACTGGTTAAAACCATAATCACCGAATACAAAACTATCGCAGTTGTCGGCATATCAAAGAAAGAGGATCGTGACAGCCACCGGGTGGCCGCATACCTGAAAAAAAACGGCTACACCATCATACCGGTAAACCCGCAGGAGGAAGAGATACTGGGGGAGAAATGCTATAAATCGCTGGCAGACATACCGTTCCCGGTAGATGTGGTGGATGTGTTCCGAAAACCTTCCGCGTTGCCTGGGCTGGCGGACGAGATAATACCTGTGCGCCCGAAAGCCGTATGGTTCCAACTGGGGATAGTCAATAACGAAGCGGCAAAAAAACTGGCCGATGCCGGAATACCGGTTGTGCAAAACCTCTGCATAAAAATCGAACACGCGCGCCTTTTAGGGTAGGCCGCGCAACAGTAAAACCGAAACCGCACCGGAGGCGGGATATCGGGACGAAAAAAAAGCCGGTTCCACTCCCGGCAGAAACGGCTCTCTTTTTTATTCGCCTGTGCCGATGCTTCCACCGGCGCTACGATTTTAGGCTTTTACGTCTACGGCGCTTTTCTGGACTTCCTGTTTGGCGACCTTCGAGGATTCCTTGGACTCTACGTCGCCATCCCTATCCTGGTCTTTTGCCGCACTGGGGGCGGGACTCACCGCCTGTTTTTTTGCGCTGTGGCTTGCTACTGCGTTTGCAGTCGCCTCTCCGGATACCTTCATCTTTACTGTCTCCTAAAAAATTAGTGGGGCCACCGGGTCAATTCCCGTTTAGGCGGCTACGTCTACGTTATTTCCTTTGGCGGTCGTTTCCTGCTTTGCGGCTTGGGCAGATTTGGTTCCGTCATTATCGCCATCGGAGTCCCCACCGGCCCTGCTGGCGCCCTTGGTCTTCAACGCCTGCGATGCCTGAACAAGCTGCTTGACTGATTCGCTACTGCTAGACCCTTGAACTTTCATGACTTACCTCCAAATTTGCTCCGCACGTTTAATGTATGCAAGTATCCGCTTCCGATATTTTATCGGAACCTTGACGGAAAACTTTAGCGGTATTTGAGCGCCCGGCAATTAATTTTGCCTAGAGCCAAGGCGTTATGAAACAAAAGGCGGGTGAAACAGCCCCGTAGCAGATGGCGCGGCGATAAGCTCCGCAAAGAAGTGGCGGATCAGATTTCGTTTTCCATATCCCTGCTTTCCCGCCAAGCAGAGTCCGGTTCCCTCCTCACGGTGTACGGCAGTATTTCCTCGATTCGATATTTGATTTTATGGGTCTTTAGTTCGATTTTGATGCCTATTATTTTTCCGCTTATCCAATCCTTGGAATCTAGCGTTTCGGCATTGGGCCTGAAACGCACCTTTTCATCAATTTTAAAAAGAAAGACGCCATGCCCCTGCAACTCGCAGTGCTCTACCTCGCTTTTTTTCTCGGAGGTAAATCCGCAAATCTTACATGAATACTCGACGGGTTCCGCCATGCCTTTTCCTTTCCTCGTGTTTTTTCCGAAAGCCCACTACACGGAGAATTATGGCACAAAATAAACCGGGCGGAACATTAAAAACGGTACCACTTATAGGCCGATACCGTATTCACTACTTCCCCCTGAAACCGCCATGCCGGAGTTCCAGGTTTTCACCATATCAATTCCATAAGCAATACTTATCGCCCCATTAGAATTACTGCTTTGTGCACAACGGCTCCCTTTCGTAGTATGCTGGATAACACAGTTTAAATAAGGGGTTGCCATACCATGTCCGACGCCATCATAGAAAAAGACGGGCATAGGCTGGCTCCCGGCGAAGATATAAAATACACCACGTGCTACATGTGCGCCTGCCGATGCGGCATAAAGATAACCATGCAGGACGGTAAGATACGCTACATCCAGGGAAACCCGGACCACCCCACAAACCAAGGGGTAATTTGCGCCAAGGGTTCTTCCGGCATAATGAAACAGTTCAGCCCAGGACGCATAACAAAGCCGTTGCTCCGCAAACAGGGGGCAGAGCGCGGGCAGGCCGACTTTGAAGAAATATCGTGGGAACGCGCGATGGACATACTGGTGGCGCGGCTGAAAAAAATACGCTCCACAGACCCAAAAAAACTTGCCTTCTTTACCGGGCGCGACCAGATGCAGGCCCTGACATCCTACTGGGCAAAGCAGTTTGGCACGCCGAATTTCGCCGCACACGGCGGATTTTGCTCCGTAAACATGGCTACCGGCATGATTTACTCCATCGGCGGTAGCAGTTGGGAATTCGGCGGCGTGGATTATGAACGCTCGAAATACATGTTCCTTCTCGGCGTGGCGGAGGACCACGATTCCAACCCCCTGAAAATGGGAATAACCAAAATGCGCGCGCATGGCGGTAAGCTGGTTGTCATCAATCCCGTGCGCTCGGGCTACGGTGCAGTGGCGGACGAATGGATGCCGGTAAAACCGGGAACCGATGGCGCGCTGATAATGGGCATGATACACGTGCTGATGAAGAATGGGCTGTACGACAAGGAGTTCCTTACCTCCACCACAAACGCCGCATACCTTATCGAAATGGATAAGGGAGGCGAACGTGAGGGGCTTCCCTACCTGCTGGAAGAAAGGGACATGCAGCAGACGCAAAACACAGTTTGGGATTTGAAAAGCGGCTCGGTTCAGGAGGCGCACCAGGAAAACATTGACCCCTCGTTATTCGGCGTCTACAAAGGCAAAGACGGCAAGACGCTTACCACCGGCTTCCAACTCCTGTATGACCGCGTGATGGCGGAGTACTCGCCCCAGCAGGTGGAAAAAATATGCGGCATACCGGCGGAGCGGATAGAGACCGTGGCGCTGGAAGCGGGTACAATGGCACGAGACGAAATTATCACGCTACCGATAGAGTGGACTGATGTATGGGGGCGCGAGCATAAGACAGTGACCGGCAAACCGGTATCGGTACATGCCATGCGGGGGCTTGCGGCACATTCCAACGGGTTCCAGACCATCCGTTCGCTTTCCGTATTCATGATGCTTTTGGGCATTATCGACAGGCCGGGCGGCTTCCGCTACAAAGCGCCGTTTCCCAAACCGATACCCCCCTGCCCCAAGCCGATAAATTCCCCGGACATGATAAAGCCGAACACCCCGCTTCCAAACCCGGAACTGGGCTTCCCGTCCAACCCCGACCACCTGATGGTGGATGGGCAGGGAAACCCGATGCGTATCGACAAGGCCTTCAGTTGGGAATTCCCGCTTACCGCGCACGGCATGATGCAAAATGTGATTACAAACGCCCACAACAAAGACCCGTACGCCATAGACACCCTGATTATATTTATGGCAAACATGGCTTGGAACTCCACCATGAACACAGGCGGCGTAATGGATATGCTTACCGCGAAAGACGACGATGGGGGATACAAAATCCCGTTCATGGTGGTAAGCGACGCGTTTTTTAGCGAGCAGGTGGCGTACGGCGACCTGATTTTACCGGATACAACCTATCTGGAGCGGCACGACGTCATCTCCCTGCTGGACAGGCCGATAAGCGACTACGACCACCCGGCAGACGCGATACGCCAGCCGATACTGGAGCCGAAAGGCGAGTGCAGGCCGTTCCAGCAGACGCTGATAGACCTGGCAAACGCGCTGGGGCTACAAGGTTTTTGCGATGACAACGGCAAGCCGCTTTTCAAGACCTACCATGAATTTATTGTCGGGTGGGAATCGGCTCCCGGCTCTGGCGTCGGCTTTTTGGCCGGATGGCGCGGGAAAGACGGTAACAAACATATGGTGGGCGAGCCAAACCCAAACCAGTGGGAAGCGTACCTGAAGAACAAGTCGTTCTTCGAGATAGAGCTGGAAGAATCCATACAGTACAACCGCAATATCAACCAGGGATACCTCAACTGGGCGCAAAGCCGCAAGCTGATACGGCTGAACGACCCTATCGTCATGCATTTTTATTCCGAAGTGCTGCAACGCTTCCGGCTCGCCGCCAAAGGGCAACGCGAGGGACGCCAACCAGCCACCGAAGCGCAAAAGCAAAGGATATTAAAATATTTCGACCCAGTGCCTTTCTGGTACGAACCGATAGAGCGCATGCAGTTAGACGGCAAAAAATATCCATTCTTCGCCATCACCCAACGCCCAATGCCGATGTACCACTCGTGGGACAGCCAAAACGCGTGGCTCCGCCAGATACTGGGGCAAAATTTCCTGTACATGAACGGGGACAAAGGCCAGGAGCTCGGCTTAAACGATATGGATTGGGCCTGGGTGGAATCGCCCACCGGCAAAATACGGGTGCAGGTGAAATTCTCCGAAGCGGTGCAACCCGACACCGTGTGGACATGGAACGGCATAGGCAAAATGTCCGGCGCGTGGAACCTGGACCCGGAAGCGGATGAGGCGCGAAAGGCATTCCTGCTGAACCACTGCATAACGGAAGAAATCGCGGACGAGTTCAGCGGGAAGCAGGTTTCCAATTCCGACCCGATATCCGGCCAGGCCGCGTGGTACGACTTGCGCGTAAAAATATACAAGGCGGATGGGACAGGCTCCTGGCCTCAGTTCCACACGCTAAAACCGCTGGCGCATATGGAAGGGCGGAAGAAAATATTGCGTTACGAATTCATGCGGAGAAACGGGAAATGACGCAGATGGCCCTTGTTATCGACATAAACAAGTGCGTCGGTTGCCATGCGTGCGCCACCAACTGCAAATCGTGGAATACCGGCGGCCAGTTCGGCCCGCTTACCGATAACAACCCCTACGGCAAAGACCCGGACGGCGTATGGTTTAACCGGGTACAGACCTACGAGGTGGGCAAGTTCCCCAATACGGAAGTGGTCTATTTCCCGAAATCGTGCATGCACTGCAAGAACCCGCCATGTGTTGAGGTATGCCCCACCTCCGCATCGTACAAGCGCGAAGAGGATGGCATCGTGCTGGTGAACTACAACGACTGTATAGGGTGCAAATACTGCTCGTGGGCCTGCCCCTACGGGTGCCGCGAGTACGACGATTTTGAAGGGGTAATGAAAAAATGTACGCTTTGCGTGGACAGGATTTACAACGAGAACCTTCCTGAGGACGAAAGAAAACCTGCCTGCGTTCTCGCCTGCCCGTCAAACGCCAGGGCCTTCGGTGATATAGACGACCCGAAATCGAAAGCCGCCGAATGGATATCGGAAGGGATGGGTTACAAGGTGTTGCCGGAAGCCGGAACCGACCCCTCCAACCACTACCTGCCAAAACGTAAAGTAAAAGTAACGATAGATAAGGATATGCTGGCGGCGAGGAAACATACCGCCGTGGCAATGGGCCACAGGGAAGCCCCGGAATCCGAAGTAACATCCGAAGACGTGGCACAGCCATGACCAAGGGGAGAAGCTTAAATGCATCCTGAAATGTCACTGGTCTTTTTGACGGTGTTCGCAGGCGTTGGACAAGGAATATTTACCATTCTGGTAGTGCTGGATGCGTTGTTTTTGGGTAGCGGCAGGATAACCCCGGCGTTCACCTACGTTGCCGGTACTGTGTCGTTGGTATTTCCGTTAATGGGAATGGCCGCCAGCTTTTTCCACCTGGGGAATCCGCAGCGTGGCTGGAAGGCCATTTTGATGCTGAAAAACTCATGGCTTTCCCGCGAAGTTTTTTTCCTCCCCGCATTTTTGGGGCTCGATGCCTTGTACCTTCTCTCCCTCTACGCAGGTGCGCCGGACACGACGCGCATTTTTATAGGCTTGCTTGGGGTAGCGGCAAGCATGGGTCTCTACATCTCCTCCGCCATGCTCTACGCGACTATACGGTATATAAAAGAATGGTCCAATGCCTTCACTCCGGTCAACTTCGTCCTGTTCGGGATTACATCCGGAGCGGCGGTTATTCTTGTGGTGTGCCAATACACCAACCCGGATATGGCGATATGCAACGGGCTTGCAAACCTGCTGGCGCTACTGGCATCCTATTCATTCGTGATGAAGGCGCTGGCGTTCCAGCATAACGCGAATATATATCCGGAATTGGGCATGAAAAACTCGCTTGGGATAAACAACCCCAATATAAGGCTGATGGATATGGGAACGGCGTACGGACATTACAACACCAAGGAATATCACTTCCCTATGGACAAGCAACAGGCCGGGTTCCAGCAGGCGGCAGTCCTGGCGCTGGCGTTTTTCCTGCCGATGCTTATTGCGTTGCGAATCTCTTTTGCCGCCGTGCCGTTTAAAGGCCTTCTGCCAATCATAGGCGCTACAGCGATGGTCTGCGGGCTTGTTATCGAGAGGAGGCTCTTCTTCATACAGTGGAACCACCTTCAAAACCTCTATTACGGCAATTACAGGATGAACAGGGTAAAAAATCCGGTGGCAAGCAAAGCGCGCAAGGGAACGCCGCTTCCCAAATCCTGAAAGTACGGAACGCGCAACTGGTATAGGCAACCGGCCTTGGCGTGGACATTAAGGGGGCATGATGAAAAAATTGCTTATCCTGGGGGCAGGCACGGGCGGCACGCTTCTTTCCAACCTCCTCCCAAAGAAACTCAACATGAGGGAATGGGAAATAACAGTAATAGACAAATCCGCCGAACACCATTACCAGCCCGGATACCTTTTCATCCCGTTCGGCATGTACGGCTACAACAGCAGGGAGGACAT
This sequence comes from Nitrospinales bacterium, assembly GCA_023248615.1. Taxonomy (GTDB): domain Bacteria; phylum Nitrospinota_A; class UBA7883; order JACRGQ01; family JACRGQ01; genus JAHFEI01. Next base: position 7,571 of record JAHFEI010000075.1, read on the forward strand.
CGTAAAACCTATCAGGGAGCCGCTATCCTCTGCCGTCACGTTTGTGCAGGCGGAAGCAAACCTGATAGACCACAAGAACAAAAAGGTGCAAACTACCGCAGGCACTTTCGGGTACGACTGGCTGGTGCTGGCTATGGGGTGCCATGTCGCCCCGAAAGAGGTGGAGGGATTGGAAGAGGCGCTTGGTAAAAACGCATTCACCTTCTACACGCTGGAAGGGGCGCTGGAAATGCAAAAGGCGCTGGAAGGCATGAAGGAGGGCAAACTGGCGCTAAACATCGCCGACATGCCGATTAAATGCCCCGTGGCCCCCATAGAGTTCGTCTTCCTGGCGGACTACTACTTCCAGACAAGGGGGATACGCGACCGAATAGAGATAGAGTTCATAACGCCGCTTACCGGGGCATTCACAAAGCCTATTGCCAACAGCGTGCTACACGGCGTGATGGATGAAAAAAAGATTAAGGTCGTCCCCAACTTCCCGGTACAAAGCGTTGACCACAAAAAAAGGGAGATAACTTCCTACACGGGGCAAAGCCTTTCGTACGACCTGCTTTGCACCATACCGCCCAACATGGGGCCGGATGTTATAGAAGTGTCCGGGCTTGGCGATGGCACAGGCTACGCCATCACGGACGACAAGACGCTGAAGAGCA
>JAHFEI010000375.1 GCA_023248615.1 Nitrospinales bacterium
CGAAAAAGGTATCAGGTGCGATATGGGTGGGCGTAGGGGAGCCGCCAGCGGGAGTTGCAATGCCCGCGCCCCCCGTCCCAAGCACCATCGCCTCTATGCCTGCAATGGCCCCGTCCAGCTCGTCCCGCTTGCGTTTCAGGTCGGCCAGAACCGCGTTGTAATCTATGATCTGAACCCCGTTGGCTTCCATCTTGAAAACCTCACGTTTCCGTGTATAATTAAATAGTTGTACGAATAAGAAGTGAGAAGCCCGGCCTTTCGACCGGGCGACCCTCATCAAAGGGCCGTCATGCTCTCATGATCGTCCTTTACAGCACCCGTCCTTCCTGGGACTTTCGTCCCTCTGCGCGTTAATGGAAGCTTCCTCCCCGGGCTAGACCCCCGGGGAGACTCTATTATAGGCTTCGGTACGCCGAAATCAAGCGTTTGCGTTAAATACTCTCAAATGCATGTTGACAGCCCTTTTGGCTGGTACTATCATGCAAACTGAACTTAATGCTTGAGGGTAGAGAGATGAACCGCCTGAGCCTACAAGACCGCGCCCGCATTCTCGCTTGCCTGACTGAAGGCAACAGCCTCCGCGCAACCACGCGCCTCGTTGGTTGCAGCATCAACACGGTTTCTAAGTTACTGGTTGAAGTAGGGACGGCTTGCGACCTCTACCAGAATGAAACTCTGCGCGGCCTGATGTGCAAGCGCGTCCAGTGTGACGAAATCTGGAGCTTCGTAGGCAAGAAAGAACGGAGCCTTCCGAGGCACCAGCGGGGCCGGGATGATGCCGGGGATATTTGGACCTGGACTGCGATGGATGCCGATACCAAGCTTATGGTGTCCTGGTTGATCGGAAAGCGCGATACATCCCACGGCATCGCCTTTGTTAAAGACTTGGCTGGCCGCATTGCCAACCGCATCCAACTATCAACCGATGGTCACCGCGTTTACCTCAAGGCCGTAGAGGAAGCATTCGGTGGGGAGATTGATTACGCCATGATCGTAAAAATGTATGGCGATGCTGGCGGGGCGGGGCCAGACCGCAAATACAGCCAGGGGGAATGCTGTGGTGCGGTTAAGGGGGCGGTTTGCGGAAACCCCGAAGAAAAACACATTTCTACCAGCTTCGTAGAGCGGCAGAACCTTACTATGCGGATGGGAATGCGCCGGTTTACTCGGCTAACTAATGCCTTTAGCAAGAAGGTGGAGAACCATGCTTGCGCTATCGGCCTTCACTTCATGCACTACAACTTCGGGCGGATTCATAAGACTCTGCGTGTAACTCCCGCCATGCAGGCGGGGATTACAGACCATGTCTGGAGCTTGGAAGAGATAGCGAAACTGGCCGACTAGCGGGTGCGAGCGTTAATCCAATCCCATATTTCTTGATGTAGGTAGCCAAAATTATTCTTCAGATTAAGTTCACAAATGAATAAGCTATCTGTGGACTGGCATAGTGCCCGTAAGCGCATTGTTAGTAACTGTGCGCTCTCGTTGGTTTCGACAATCCAACAATTGGGGGCGTATCTTGCCCATCCGTCGCCAGCCAAAACCTTTTGCACATCTTCTATGGCAATCTGCTTACCTGAAAAGCCAAACGAGACATGGTAAATAGTCATTTAGCACCGCCATCATGCTCTAGGGTTTTCGGTGCGTTTGGGTTTTTGATAAGCGGCCCCTTGGGCGCTGGAAGCCCTTTAATCCCAGCCTCCCATTTCTGATATTCAATAAATTGAGCGCCTTCCAAAACGGCAAGTCCCGGATTCTTGGCCGCGAAATCCTGAATGCCACGAACCCACCAAATGTATACGCCAGTGGCGATCAAACCACCGACGAATAGGGCAGCATTAAACCATGCGGCATCCGGCTTATCAGAGAGGCGGCAAATGACGAAAATCCATACGACAAACAACGCCGCTGTTGCGTAGCCCGTCTTACCCACGACGCCAGGCCCCAGTTTTACCCCACGGTAGGTTTCGGCCAGTCTCCTGACCACATCCATGGGGTCGTTTCCATTTCCCTCCATAAACCCAGAATAGCACGGGGTTGCTTAGGGCCATTTTTAGGCTGTTACATCCGAAGTGATACACGACCCGGCAGCGATAACTATTGGATTTGGGCGGGATTTTTGTTACACTTCATGCCCCCGGTTCAGGGGAAAACAGGAATGGGCGGTCCGCCCATTTTTTGTTTGTGGGGCGGATTTGCCATGG
>JAHFEI010000376.1 GCA_023248615.1 Nitrospinales bacterium
TCGTCATACTTCTCTTCTGTCGTGAATATCTTCCCCAGTTCCCTCAATGTGCGCGGGGAGTTGGGGTTCTCCGCCAGCAGTTCCTCGAACTTCGTCCTGGCAGTGGCATATTCCTTTTTGTTCGACAGCACAATCCCCTCGCGAAAAATCTTTTCCAGTTTTGTGGGGTTGAATTTCTTGTCGAGAATCTTCTTTATCTTGTCTTCCAGCGTTTTCGCCACGAAAGGCTTGATGACATAGCCGTCTACGTTATCCTCTGCGGCCTCTATAATTTCCTCGGCATAATTCTCGGCGGTGACCATCAGCACGGAAACGAAGATCATGAACCTGGGGTCGTTCTTGATGAATTTCAGCACGTCTATGCCGTGCACACGCGGCATGTTCCAGTCCAGCACCACAAACTGTATACGGCTTACGGTGCCGTGCATCCGCTCAATAGTCTCTATGGCCTCATCGCCATCTCCGGCCTCAACGGTCTTGGCATACCCCAGCGAATGCAACATGTTCCTGATAGTGCGGCGCATGTTCGCCATATCGTCCACTATCAGGATGGAGAGCTTTTTTTTATCTACCGGTTCAAACATGGCGGCGCATCACCAGAGACGATGGTTGGATACGCAGGCAGTGGAAACTGGTATTATCCAATTTTGGTGAACTCCTTTTTCGTCACCCCGCAGGCTGGGCAAAGCCAGTCATCCGGAATATCTTCAAACGCAGTTCCGGGCGCGATACCGCTATCCGGGTCTCCGAATTTGGGGTCGTAAACCCAACCGCATATGTTACAAACGTATTTTGCCATGCTTGCTCCCTTCCATGAACGTCGTCATTTGGGCAATTTTGCCAGTTGTTCCTCAAGGCCCGCCAGAATATGCTCCAGCGACTGGCGGTGCCTGTTTTCCTGATCTGCCAAGAACGTAAACATCTCCTTGGAGGCCGGGTCTTCATACTCGTTCGCAAGCTTCAAGTAGTACTCATTTGCCTCGGTTTCGCGGGGAATGGCTATAACCAGCGCTTCAATCTTCCTTTCCAGCTCCCTGCGCTCCTTACCGGACATCAGATAAACTTGCCTCCAAGGTGGCCAAGGTAAACCACAAATCCCAAATCGGCATATACCGAGGCGAGATAAACATACTTGGTCTCACTATCTGGCGCGGCCACCGCGCCATTCGTTGTACGCCACATAACTATAAAGGTGGATAATATCACAAAAAGTGCGCCAAAAAACCGTTTGTGATTGAAAATACGGGTTGAGCGCCCCTGAAACCGGCTCCGCCAATCTGCCAGGCCAGAGGCCAAAGCAAGAGGGGCGCCGATAGTTGAAAATATAAAACAGTAGTAGGATGCATCCTCATAGCTTTTTGTGCCGTAAAAATAGTACATGGACAGGAGTACCGAGCCTACGGGCCAAAGAGCGTTGGTAAAATGGCTCGCTATATGGTGGGTATGGACATAAAACTTATTCTTCATTCTGGGAACACCTAACTACTGGATTATTCATCTTTTGCAGTAGCTTTACACTGCAGGTCATTATACACCCTGCACCACTCTATACAAATGCAAAGACTAAAAAACGCCTTACCCGGCGCGGCGAAGATAGCTTCAAGCCCCCGCCGTAATGGCCCTTACCGAGTACCCGGCTTCCGCAACGGCGTTTTTCAACGCCTCGTCGGATATATCGGCATCAGATTCAACCACTGCGCTTTTTTTCGCAAGGTCAACGATGGCGGATTTCACGCCGGGCAATCCGGATAGCGCTTCCGTAACGTGCTTTTTGCAATTGTTACAAGTCATACCTTCTACCGTCAAAACTTTCTTCATGGCCACAACCCTCCTTTACTTAAAATTTCTCAATCTCAGCGCATTAAGCACCACAGACACCGAACTGAAGCTCATTGCCGCCGCCGCAATCATCGGGTCCAGCATAGGGCCACCGAACAAAACCAGAATGCCCGCCGCCACCGGAATACCGACAGCATTATAAAAAAACGCCCAAAAAAGGTTTTGCTTGATATTGCCGAGCGTGGCCCGGCTCAACCGCAGGGCCTTTTCCACCCCGTTCAGGTCGCCGCCCATCAGCACTATATCGGCAGACTCTATGGCAACATCGGTGCCGGTTCCTATGGCAATGCCTAAATCGGCGCGCACCAACGCCGGCGCGTCGTTTATGCCGTCTCCCACCATAGCTACCACACTGCCCTCTTTTT
>JAHFEI010000076.1 GCA_023248615.1 Nitrospinales bacterium
GCTTAAGGCTATTGGGAGGGTAAAGAAATGTTTAAGGATTTGAGGCTCAGGTTCCGGATACTGCTCGGCTACTCCATCCCGCTTTTGCTTTCGGTTATCGTGGCCGTTGTGGTCTACGCCAACATCAGGTCGCTTCAATCGATATCAGAAAAGGCGGAAGCGGCACACGCCATTGTGGATGATGTTAAAGACCTGCTTTTCAGCACAGCCAAAATGCAAAGAGCTGTACGCGGCTATATTCTTGTTAAAAACGACACTTCCTTAAAGGCCGTTGAGGAAGGGGACAAGGATTATGCCGCACGTTCAAAGGAACTGGGGAATGAGGTAAAGGATCCCTTCCAACTGGAAAAACTGAACAGGATAATGGTGGCCAGCGGCAAACTTAATGAAGCTAACCGGAAATTGATCGCCCTTGTAAACGAGGGAAAGCAAAGCGCCGCTGTTGAAATTTTCAAGAATGGGGAAGCGCTACGATTGTCCAGGGAAGTTGAAGCGATGACAAGGGAGTTCGAAGATGCCGAGTACGCAATTTTAAAAACCAGACAGGAAGCGGAAAGCAGGGCGCTTCATACCGTGATAGTGGTGGTTGTGGGCGGAACGCTCCTTTCCATTCTCCTTGCCATTGCGGTTGGCCTGTATGTTTCTTCCCGCATTAGCGAGACGATTTCGGAGGCCACGAATTCGGTATCCACCTCCTCCACCGAAATCGCCGCCACCATCAATCAACATGAGCGCACCGCGGTGCAACAGGCGGCGATGGTTAGCGAAACAACCACAACAGTGGACGAACTGGGAACATCCGCCCGGCAGTCCGCCGAGCAGGCTGAGTCCGCGGCGGCTGTGGCGCAAAAAGCCTCGGCGATGACGGAAGAGGGAAAAACAGCGGTGAACCAGGCCGTTGAGGGGATGACCGGGCTGAAAGAAAAAATAGGCGCCGTTGCCAGCCAGATACTCAAGTTGAGTGAGCAGACGGCGCAAATAGGCTCGATAGCCAATCTGGTGGTGGATCTTGCTGGCCAGACAAATATGCTCGCGTTGAACGCCGCCGTGGAGGCCGCGCGCGCGGGCGAGCAAGGCAGGGGATTCGCCGTGGTGGCGGCGGAAGTACGCAAACTTGCGGACCAGAGCAAAAAATCGGCGGGAGAGGCGAACGCCCTTATCGCGGAGATACAGAAAGCGACCAACTCGACCATCATGGTGACTGAGGATGGTACGAAGACGGTGGAGGAAATCACCAAGCTCGCCTTGCGGGTTGGAGAAACGTTTAACTCCATTTCCGGCGCGGCAAGCGGTGTTTATAACAACGCACAGCAGGTACTGCTGAATACACGGCAACAGTCCGCCGCGCTGGGGCAGGTGGTGGCCGCGATAACCAATATAAACGCCGGGTCGAAGGAGACCGCCGCCGGTCTTACGCAGACGAAGATAGGGGTGCAAAAGCTCAACGAGGCGGCGCAGAACCTGAAAGCAATCGTGTGATGCATAGCGATCAGCTGTCAGTTGTCAGCTGTCAGCTGTCAGCGGGAGAAAAGGAGACCTGTGTGAAGGATTTTATGGAATTGAAGGTTTGGCAAAAAAGCCATTCCCTCGCCGTGGCCGTTTACCAAATCACTTCATATTGTGGAGAACCCCACCTGTATCCTCCCCTTGCCATGCAAGGGGAGGGCCGGGGAGGGGTTTTCCGCCTGTGTGCTGAGGGCTACTTATGATTGAAGACAAGGAACTGCGGGAACTTTTCAAGGCGGAAAGCGGGGAACATCTGCAAAGCCTTGAGACGGGGCTTCTGCGCCTTGAGAAGGAACCGGCGGACAAACCCGCGCTTGAAACTGTTTTTCGCGAGGCTCACAGCCTGAAAGGTTCCGCCAGAATGCTGGGAGTAAGGGATGTCGAGCGAATAGCCCACCGGATTGAGGACATGCTTGGCGGCGTGAGAAAAGGGGATGTAGCTCTTTCAGCCGAATACCTCGACCTGATATACAAAGGGCTGGATGCCGTCAAAAAGTTGGTACACGAGGCCGTAACTGGAGATCCTGCCGGCGTGGATGTTGGCGCAATGCTGGACATCTTGGCTGGTAATGTTGAGGTTGAAAAGACGAACGAGATGCCGCCCCCCGCTACGGCATCTCAGGTGGCGCCAAAGCCCCAATCAAGGGAGGAAATGAGTGGCGAGCCTTCCAGCGAACCACGCGAGGAATACCGAATAGACACGATAAGGGTCGAAACTAAAAAACTGGACGAACTTATGACGCAATCGGGAGAACTTACAGTGATGAGAACCCGCATGGTGCGCCTCCTTTCGCAGGTTGAGGAAATTGCGGTTCTTGGCGAGGCAACCGTTAAACAGTTATCCGGGGAATATGGGGCGGGCTTTAACGGTGGAAATAAACATAATGCTTCCCTGCCGGGCGGGGAACAGTTGAAACAACTGGTGGTTCGGCTAAAAGCGTTACGGGATGCGGTGGATGAGGACAACTCGAGGCTTGAGTTCATATCCGGCGCGTTGGACGGCGGTATACGCGATATACGGCTGTTGCCGTTTTCCACCCTGTTCAACTTCTTCCCGCGCATGGTGCGTGATATGGCGCGTGAACGGTCGAAGGATGTTGATATTGAACTTCTTGGAGGCGATTCAAAGGCCGACAAGCGGATCATTGAGGAAATGAAAGACCCGATCATGCATATCATCAGGAATTCCATCGACCATGGCATAGAGCCGCCGCAGGAGCGCGAAAAAGCGAATAAACCGCGAACGGGGAAAATACGGCTCTCCGCCCGCCGGACCGATACCAACATAATAGTCGAAGCGGCCGATGACGGCGGCGGGCTGGACATAGAGTTGATAAAAAAAACCGCCATCAAAAGAAATATCCGCTCCCCGAAGGAGCTGGAGGCGATGAGTCCGGCGGAAATCATAAACCTCATCTTCACCCCCGGATTTTCCACCAGCGCATTTGTGACCGACGTATCGGGCAGGGGCATCGGCCTGGATGTCGTGCGGGCAAACGTGGATCGCCTGAAAGGGTCCATCCATGTGGAGTCTTCCGCAGGCGCGGGATGCCTGTTCCGGATACGGTTGCCGATCACGCTGGCGACGGCGCGGGTGCTTCTGGTATCGGCCAACGGCGCCACATATGCCGTTCCCTTGGAATCCGTGGATACCACGCGCCGTGTTTTCCGGAATGACATTTTTCCCATGGAAGGAAGGAATACGATTGTAGTGGAAAAACGGACTGTTCCCGTGGCAAAACTTGCGGACATCCTCGGTCTGCCGAAGGAGGGACAAAATATCCGCCGCCCCCAGGAAAGCGGCGAAGCCCCCATGCCATGCATACTTCTTTCCGCATCAGGGGAGAGGTTTGGCATTCTGGTGGATGACCTTTTGGATGAACAGGAGGTGGTGCTCAAACCACAAAGCGCTGTATTGAAGCGGGTATGTAACGTGGCGGGAACCACCATCCTTGGCAGTGGCGAAATATGCACGGTATTGAATCCGGACGATATGTTGAAGACGATGCGGAAACGGAGCGTAACCGTCCGCCCGGAAGCGGAAGGGAAAGCGGAGGAAAGAAAACTGACGGTGCTTTTGGTGGAGGATTCCATCACCACCCGAACCCAGGAAAAACGCATACTTGAAAGCGGAGGCTACGAGGTGGTTACATCGGTGAACGGCGTCGATGCCTTGTCCAAACTTGCCATGCGTCCGTTCGATGCGGTGGTGTCGGACATTATGATGCCTGAGATGGACGGCCTTACGCTCACCGCCCGGATACGGCAGGATAAAAAGTACAAGGAACTTCCGGTGATACTAGTCACCACGCTTGCATCGGACGAGGATAAAAAAAGGGGGCTTGAGGCGGGGGCAAGCGCCTATATACCGAAACCGTCCTTCGACCAGAAGATACTGCTGGAAATACTGGGAAGGCTGGTGTGATGAAAGGTAACAGCGGGGAAGCTTTCAGCGAGCTGAAAGCTGAATACTGAAAGTTGATTGCTGGTCGCATAAGGAGAATGGCATGAACAGGGAAGCGGAAAACGGCAGGTCAAAGATAAAAGTTCTTCTTGTGGACGATTCCCAAATAGCGCTTGTGCTCATCAAAAAGATGCTTTCCACCGCTCCGGATATTGAGGTCGTGGGTACGGCAAAGAACGGGAGGGAGGCGTTGGAGCTTATTCCCAATGTCGATCCCACGATTGTCTGCACCGACCTTCACATGCCAGTGATGGATGGCCTGGAGCTTACCCGGGAAATAATGGATAAGTGTCCAAAACCCATACTTGTCATAAGCGCTTCAGTAAGCGAGGGGAACACTAACGTGTTTCAACTTATGGATGCCGGAGCGGTTGACGTGTTCCCCAAGCCGCGCGGCGGGCTGGAAACCGAATATATCCTGCAATCCAATGATTTAATCAACAAGCTAAGGATAATTGCCGGGGTCCATGTTTTCAGGAGGGCCAGGAAGGACGCCACGGCGCCGGTATGTACTATTCCGGCGGAGATGCGGTTACCGGCGAAGCAGGCCCATTTGCGGATGGTGGCGATCGGGGCATCCACCGGCGGCCCGCAGGCGTTTCAATACATACTTTCACGCTTTCCCGTGAATTTTCCAATTCCCGTTATATGCGTCCAGCATATAGGCGATGGATTTATGGAAGGGTTTGTGGAATGGCTTAACGCCGTCTGCGCCGTTAAAATCGAGATCGCACAGGAAGGCGCCGCGCCCCTGCCCGGTGTGGTGTATTTCCCGCGCGGAGGGGCACACTTGCTGATTGATGCCGGGGGGCGGTTCAAATATTCGTTGGGCGCCCCGTGTAACGGCCACCGTCCGTCCATTTCCGCAACCTTCACGTCAGTTGCGGAATATTGCGGCAACGGCGTGATCGGGGTCTTGTTGACAGGTATGGGAAACGATGGAGCGGAGGGGTTGAAGGAGATTGCCGACAGGGGAGGCTTAACGATAGCCCAAGACGAGAAAACCTGCGTTGTATTCGGGATGCCCAAGTGCGCCGTGGAGCTTGGAGCCGCACGGAACGTTTTGCCGCTGGAGGGGATAGCCCCCATGATTATGTCGCGCGTATCCATGAATGGAGTGAATATCCAATGACACAAAAGGAAGATACGGCGAAGGAAATCCTCATTGTGGAGGACAGTGAAACCCAAGTGGAGCTGTTGCGGCGAAGTTTGACCGGAAACGGCTACAAGGTATCGATAGCCAGAAACGGCGCGGAGGGATTGGCCTCGGCGAGGGAGCATAGGCCGGACTTGATCATAAGCGACATCATGATGCCAGTTATGGACGGCTACCAGTTTTGCAGGGAGTTGAAAGACAGTGAAACGCTGAGAGATATACCGCTGATGCTCCTTACGCAGCTGAGCGAACCGGAAGAGGTGATAAAGGGCTTGGAGGCGGGCGCGGACAATTACCTCACCAAACCTTTCGAGGAAGACTTTCTTTTGATTAAGATTAAATCATTGCTCACATCCCCCATCCGGTTCACCAATAACCCAAAGGAGAAATGCATCGAATTTTCGATAGACCAGAAGCGCTACACTGTAAGGTCAAGCAGGGGGCAGACGCTTAATTTCCTGCTTTCGACGTACGAAAATGTGGTCCGCCGCAATCTGGAGTTGTACAGGATGCAGGAGGAGTTGGAAAGAACAAACGAACAGCTTGAGGAGAAGGTAAAGCAAAGGACCGCCACGCTCGCCGGGGAGATAGCGGAACGCAAACAGCTTGAGGTGGATTTGCGGAAACGTAACAGGGAACTCTCCGCCTTGTATGCCATCTACAAGTCCTCGACGGAAAAGCCGCTCCTGCGCGAAATGGTGAAGGCCGCGCTGGACACGATCAAGGACGTGCTGGAGATCGACACCGGCGCGGTGTACCTTCTGGGGCCGGACAAGGGCACGCTGTCGCTGTATGCCAGCATCGGCCTTTCGGAAGCGGAGGTCGCGCCCTTCAAGACCCTTAACCTTGGGGAAGGGGTTTCCGGCAAAGCCGCCGCCGAAATGAGACTGGTGGCGATGGATGCCGGGAAGTATCCGACGAAGCGCCTGGTCGGCCCCTTGGCGGCTTTGGGGCTTCAAAGTATGGTGGGCGTTCCTATTATTTCGGGAGAAGAACTGGTAGGCTCGATGGGCTTCGGGTATAAAAGACCCCATCTGTTGTCCAAAGACGAGCTGGAATTGCTCTCCGTCATAGGAAGGCACACCGGCGCGTTGGTCCGCAATGCCCGGCTTTTTGAAAAACTCAAGGAGAGCGAGGAGCGGTTCCGGCTGATAGTGGATAACGCGCCGTTTATCCTGGGCATCGTCGATTCCAAGGAACGGATCACGTTCCTGAACAAGAAATTCCAGGCATTCTTCGGATTCGCGCCCGAAGATATCCCCACCATTGCCGATTGGAAGGTAAAAGCATACCCGGATGAAGGGTACCGCGAACGGGCATTCGCACAGTGGTACGAGGACATCCGGCGGGTGGTTGGCGGCGAATTGCCGGCCGCCCCGGTCAGGATATACCGCGTAACGTGCGCCGACGGGAGTGTGCGGCACGTTGAAATTACGTTCAGCATCGTCGGCGAACTGATGTACGTTGTGTTCAACGATGTTACCGAGCGCATTAATACCGAAGAGGAACTGGCGCGGAAGAATGCGGAACTGGAAAATGCGTTGAACGAGTTCAAAAAAGCCCAAACGATGCTTATCCGTAGCGAGAAACTGGCGGCCCTCGGCCAGCTTTCCGCAGGCGTGGCGCACGAAATAAAGAACCCGCTTAATATAATCTCCACTTCGGTACAGCTTTTGATGATGGAGGAGAATGTTCCGGAAGAGGCACTAACAGCGTATAAAGGGATAATGGCCCAGATTGCCCGCGCGGTGAAGATCACAGAAAACCTGAGGAATTTCGCCCGGGATAGAAAACCTGATACCGTGGAAGTGGACATTCACGAATTTATTGAAAAAACAATCTCCCTTGTGGAATATGAAATGAAGCTGGACAACATAAATTTCGTCAAAAATTTCCATCCCTCCCCAATCGTTGTGAAAGGCGACCGGGACCAGCTCGCGCAAGTGTTCCTTAACCTGATAAACAACGGGGCGGACAGCATGAAAGAAAAACAGCGGAAGATGGGATGGGAAACGCTGAGGGAAGCGGGGTGGAAAGGCGACCTCGCCATCCGGACATCGCATGACGACGAGTGGGCATACATAAGTTTCAGCGATAAGGGGATCGGCATGCCGAAGGAAGTGCGGCAAAGGGTGTTCGATCCGTTTTTCACCACGAAAGCCGAGGGGAAAGGCACGGGGCTGGGCCTTTCCATCGCGGCGGGCATCATCGAAAATCATGGGGGCGCCATCCTGCTTGAAAGCGTCGAAGGGGATGGTTGCACGTTTACCGTAAAACTGCCGTATAACAAAAGCGGAATGCCAATGATATGACTCCCGCAAAGGAAAAGGTATTAGTTGTTGATGATGAAATTGCGGCATGTGAGAATCTTGCCCGGTTCCTGGAACACGAGGGATTTATTGCGTCGTACGTCAATTCCGGAGAAGAAGCGGTACACACCATTTCTCAAGATTGCCTCGATGCAGTATTGCTCGATATGCGGATGCCGGGAATAAGTGGGGTGGAGACGCTCAAGCGGATCAGGCAAATGGAAACTGATTGCATCGTAATCATGGTGACGGCATCGGACGATATCGACACCGCATTGGGCGCGATACGGGTGGGCGCGAACGACTTTTTGCGCAAACCGGTGAACTTCTTTGAATTGAAACATGCTTTGGAATCGGAACTGGAAAAGCGGGAGCTTAGAAGGGAGAACAAGGCATACCAGATGGGGCTTGAGATAAAGGTGGCCGAACAGACAAAATCCATCCGGGAACTCTACCTCGCGCTCAAGAAAGCCAACATCGAGATAGTCCGCTCGTTGGCGGAAGCGATAGAAGCGAAGGACCCATACACGAGCGGGCATTGCAACCGCGTGACAAAGCTTTCATGCGCCCTTGGAAGGGAGATCGGCCTGTCCATGGAAGAACTGGAAATCCTGGAATACGGTGCGCTCCTTCACGATATAGGCAAGATTGGGATAAACGAAGCGATACTGCATAAACCCGCCCGTTTGTCAGAAGAGGAATTTAAAGGAATTAAATTGCATCCGGTGGTGGGAGACCGAATAATATCCGGCATAGAATTCC
>JAHFEI010000377.1 GCA_023248615.1 Nitrospinales bacterium
GACAAGCATCATAAGCTCAACCGCCGTTTCATCGGCAAGGCGGTAGTAGACGCGCTGCCCATCCTTGCGCGATGTGACGAGGCCCACCTGCCGCAACTGTTGCAGGTGCTGCGATGTGTTGGCAACGGTGGATTTGGACATCGCCGCGAGGGTCTCAACGTTCTTTTCGCCTTGGGCGAGGAACTCCAGCATCTCGATCCGCGTACCGCTTGAGATCGCTTTGCCGATACGGGCAAATTGCTCGAGAAACATCTGTTTGGGGCTTTGGTTCGTCATCCTGTCCTCATAAAATAATGCCCGCTTCCTGTTGCCTTCCACAGGATAATGCGGCAGCAACTTGATGATAATATAATGCGGCACTATAGCGCGAAAGTAAATTCGCAACAACCCTTCGTAAAGGGGGCTATTTAACGTCGTGTTACAGCCGATGTTAACATGGTGTACAGGCGGAACGGTTTTTCAAGGCGTTTTGCCCCTGCGTATGGGGTCTTTTCCAATGAAACAACTAACCCATTTTGGGCATAAATTGCGCGTTAACCGTATAAATTTAGCGAGATGAAAATATTTCTTGGTTTTTGGTTGTCTTATGCTAAGATTGCTCGAATTGCGGCATGGGTCTTGTATTTAAAAGACGCTTTATATGCAAAATTGGTGTCGCAAAAAAAGGCGGGGGCATTCCCGGGGGGGAATGTCGAATTTACCGCTGAAGACGGTGGGAGAAAAAGTGGGAGGTTGCTTTCGATTTTATCCGGCTTGCGAGCATCTGAAAATTAACACAGTTTTGTCTTAACGGCGTTTTTTCAGGTTTGGGAAAACGCTCTTAACAACCTAATTGGTACTAACTTGAAAAAGGGGGATGGTTTGAACCAAAAGATTTTTACGTTCGTAGCGGCCTTTGCGGTTTTCGCGGTTGTTTTTTTCGCGGTGGATTATTTCCTGCAGGCTTATCAGGGCTTGGCGCTTTTTCCTAAAGGGGAATAAGAATAATAACGGCTTAGGGGAAAAAATGAAGGTTAGGTTTATGTTTTCACATCTCAAGAAAGTGTTATCTCAATGTAGCACTGGGGTTTACAGGTTTGCCGCGGCTTTGGCCCTGCTGCTTGCGATCCCGGCGCTTTCGCTCAACAACCTGGACATCAGCCATCCGGCCTTGAAGTCCGCCGCCAACGCGGTCTCGGTGCAAAAAGCCTGGGCCAATGAAGCGGCAGCGGCAGCGCCGGCAGCGGCAGCGGCCCCGGCAGCTGAAGCTAAGAAAGACGAGAAGAAGGGTCCTGAAGGTTGGGCTCCCCAACCGCCTCCGAAACTGGAAGCGAAAGACTACCCGGTCGTCAAAGGCTTTAACAGCCGCTTGACCGTTTGGTTCATCGCCCAGTTGCACCTGTTCTTTGGCGCGTTCGTCCTCGCGGTTCCGATCTTCGTGTGGCTCATCGAACTGACCGGGGTCATAACCAAGGACGAGCGGTATGACCATATGGCCCATGAGTTCATGAAAGTGGCCATGACCGGCTTCTCGCTCGCGGCGAGCTTCGGCGGTCTTCTTTCCATCGCTTTGGTCGTTTTCTACCCCGCGTTCATGACCTACATGACCGGTATTTTCGGCAAAGTGATGATTTTTTACGCTTTGGCGTTTTTCGCGGAAAGCTTCTTCCTTTATACCTACTACTACGGCTGGGATAATATGTCCGAAGGAAAAGCCAAAACCCTCCATCTTGGATTGGGCTTGGGCTTGAACCTCGCGGGCGTGTTCCTCATGATGGTTTCCAACTCTTGGGCTTCTTTCATGATGGCGCCCTCCGGTCTTGATGAATCCGGCGTGTTCAAAGGCGATGTCTGGGCCGCCATTAACGGCCACCTCTGGAACCCGGTCAACATCCACCGCTTTGTGGCCAACATCGCTTATGGCGGTTCGTTGACCGCGGCCTATGCGGCGTACAAGTTCCTCACGGCGAAAACCCCGCAGGAAAAGGCCCACTATGACTGGATGGGGTACACCTCGTTCTTCATCGCGATCATCGGCCTCCTTCCGCTGCCGTTCGCGGGCTACTGGCTGACCAAGGAAATCTATGACTACTCGCAGCAGATGGGTATCACCCTCATGGGTGGCGCCTTCGCGTGGTTGTTCATCCTTCAGGCGGTGCTCATCGGCACAATATTCCTTTCCGCCAACTACTACCTCTGGTGCTGCTTGG
>JAHFEI010000077.1 GCA_023248615.1 Nitrospinales bacterium
CCTTCTTGTGGATGGGGGCGGTGACGATGCCGCTGGTTTTCCCCAGCAGAGAAAGCGCCACCCCGGCGTTGATGAACTCCGCTGCCGCATGTCCCGCCGCCGCGCTTACTTTTCCGACTGCGATTTTTGTTTTCGGAAGTTTTACTTCAAAAAATGCCACCACGCCCAACGGGGGGAGTTTTGTTTCGTCAAAAAGCGCAAACCGGGTTTTACTTTTGGTTACTTTCCGCGCCTTTTCCAGGGTTCGCCCATCGGCAACTACCACCAGCCGTTGCCTCAGCCGGGCGGGCATGGCGGCAACCGCCTTTAATGATACCTCCGGCCCTATCCCCGCAGGATCCCCCACGGTAATGGCGAAGCGGGGAAGTATATCATTTTTTTTCATCGCTCCCCGATTCTATCCCGGAACGGTTATCCGGTGGGACAGAATTCATTCCGCCCCTGGCACGAGCTCCGCCATGATAAGATTGCCGTTATCTATGGTAAAAGGGTAACGATGGGGATTATCACCGGAATCGCACAAAGGCATTCGCTCCACCGCCTTACCGCGAACTGGATTGCAAAGGCGGCCAAAACCTCGTTTGCGCCGGAGCGGGCGCTGGTAAATTTCGAGCGGTTCTTCCAGCGGGTGGAGGAGACGGAACCGTCGCTTTTATCCAAGCTGCACAAACGCAACATGCCGTGGATAGCGGTACTTTTTTCCGGTAGCCAGGCGCTGACCGACATGGCGATGCGTTTTCCGCCCTGGCTTTTTTGGTGCCTAGAGCCGGGGGTGTTGCACTCCATACGTTTCAAACGGGATATGCACCACGAGCGCAAGGCGATGTTGGAGCAGTTTTCCGATACCCCCAAAGACGCGCTGTGCCATTTCCGAAACCGTGAGCTGATGCGCATCGGCTGGCGCGATTTGCTGAAATGGGCCGACACGGTGGAAACGCTGGAGGACCTCTCGCGCCTTGCCGACGTATCTATTGAAGGGGCGATGGATGTGGCTGAGGGGGCGATGGTCGAGCGGTTCGGCAGGCCGAAACATCCGGACGGCTCGCTGGGGCGGTTAATCGTGCTAGGTATGGGCAAGCTTGGCGGAAGGGAGTTGAACTTCAGTTCCGACATAGACCTTATTTACCTGCACGACAGCGATGAGGGCGAGACGGAAGGCGGGATAGGGCGCAACGGGATGGCGCGTCCCAGCATATCCATAAAAGAGTTTTACACGCGGATGGCCCAGCAGATGACCTCGTTGCTAAACGATATCGGCCCTGCGGGAAACCTGTACCGGGTCGATATGGGGTTGCGGCCCGAGGGCAAAAGCGGCCCCATAACCCTCTCTCTTGCATCCGCCGAGCTGTATTACGAATCGTGGGGGCAACAATGGGAACGCCAGATGATGGTGAAAGCGCGTGTGGTAGCCGGAAGCGATTCGCTGGGCGATGAGTTCCACGAAATGATGCGCCCGTTCGTCTACCGCAAGTATATAGATTTCTCCGCATTGCGCGAAATACAGTTGATGAAGGAGAAAATCGACAAGAACCTGAAGGCCGGGAAAAACAAATACACCAATAACGTAAAGCTGGGCAAGGGCGGCATCAGGGAGGTCGAGTTCGTCATCCAGGCACACCAGATGATTTACGGCGGCAAGATGCCGTGGTTCGCCGAAACCAACTCGCTTAAGGCGTTGCACCGCATTTTCGAGCGCGGGCTTATCGGCCACCAGACATACGCCCAGCTTGCAGACGCCCTTTTGTTTTTGCGCGACCTGGAAAACCGTATGCAGATAACATACGGTCGGCAGGTGCAGATATTGCCGGAAGGGGATGAACTGCAATTTCTGGCCGCAAAGATGAACCTGAAAGATGCCAAGGCGCTGATGCAGGAGTACGAGCGCCACACCGACAACGTGAACCGCATCTTTACCGAGTTCTTCAAGGAAGAGGCGGTTGCCGAAGAAGGGGAGACGGAACTTTTTGTTGATATCGACAACGAAGATGAGGCGCTGGCACAACTGAAGGATTTGCGTTTTACGCATCCCGCCGCCGCGCTATCCTCCCTTTTGCACATCCGCGACGGCGAGCCGTTTGACCACCCATCCACCAAAAGCCGGAAGATGTTCATGCGCCTACTGCCGCAACTTCTCCGGATGGCGGCAAGCCTACCTACAAAAGACCGCACCGTAAAAAACCTAGATATGTTTTTTTCCGCCAACCAGGCCAGGGAGGCCATTTACCAAATGCTGATGGATTTTCCTCCTGCCTTGGAAACGCTGGTAAAAACCATGTCGCTGGCGCAGAACCTGGCGGAGGCGATGATAAACCAGCCGGAGATAGGCGATATCCTGGGTACATGCCCGGATCCCACGCGCCAATCCCCGCTTGCCGCCATCCCGGCGGACATAGGCGGGTACGACAAAAAGCTGGATTGGCTACGCAAGGAACGCAACTCCGAATCGTTGCGCATCGGCATGGCATACCTTATGGCGCACAGCGACCCGTTCCGCCTGATGCTCCAGCTTACGCAACTGGCGGAAGGTTTTGTCCAGCAGTGCCTGAGCGTGATCGAAGCCGATATGGAAGGGCGCGGCACCTCTGCACAGGGTGCGCGGTTTGTGGTCATCGCCATGGGAAAACTCGGGCGGCGGGAGCTCTCGTACGGAAGCGACCTGGATATCATGTTCGTTTATTCCGATGGTGGCGCAAAATCGCAGGATGTCCAAACACACTACACCACATTGGCGCGCCGACTTTTGGCCGCTATTGGCGGCATCTCGCAGTATGGGCTTGCATATCGCGTGGATGCGCGGCTGAGGCCGGAAGGGGAGAAGGGGATTATCGCGTTGCCATCGGAGGCCGCCATGGAGTACTACGCCACGCGTGGGGCGCTGTGGGAGCGGATGGCGCTGTGCGGCGCGCGCCCGGTGGCGGGTGACCTGGCGTTTGGCGAAGAGTTCCTGCGGAACCTCAACTGGTTCGTGTACGGCCCCGGCCTTTCCAGGAAGGACGAAGCCGACATAGACCGGATGAAAAAGAAAATGGAACGTGAAAAAATCAAGGGGGCGAAAAGGGTTCCGCTTAAATTTGGGCCCGGCGGCATAGTGGATATCGAATTTCTCACACAAAAGCTGAAGCTCGCCCACGGCGTGTCCAGCCCGGAAATAAAACCGCTGAACACGCTGGAGGTGCTGGAAGTGGCGCGGGAAAAAGGGTGGGCGGTGGGCAGTATGGAAGGCTTGGTATCCGCATACAGGTTCATGCGCACGGTGGAAACGCACATGAGGATGGAATACGGGCGCGGCACGGATGCCCTGCCGGATGACCAGGCACAACTGGAGATACTGGAGGGGATAATCAGCCCCTTCGCCGGGCTTAAGCAATCGCTGGTGGACGAACTGCACAAGGCGATGGATAACGTGAAAAATTCAATCCGGCAGGAACCGTGACAACCAGCGAAATTGACGCCTACATAGCCCTGAACTCGCTTCCCGCCATAGGCCCCTCCAACTTTTATAACCTGCGTAGCCGTTTCGGCTCGTGCGCCGCAGTGTTCGATGCGGGCGGCGAAAGCCTGAACGAGGTGAACGGAGTTGGCCCCAAATCCGCCGAACAGATAATGCAATGCAAACCGGCAGAGGCCGCGCAAAGGGAACGCAAGCGGGCGGAAAAGGAAAACGTCAGGATAGTCACGACTATGGACGATGGCTACCCCAAAAACCTGAGGGCCTCGCACAGCCCTCCGCCGGTGCTATACATAGCTGGGACGCTGGCAGATGCCGACATCATTGCCTTGGCGATTGTCGGCACGCGCTCCCCTACGCCATACGGAAAAATAATGGGAGAAAATTTCGCGGCAACGCTCGCCCGGCGCGGGTTTACCATCGTAAGCGGCCTTGCGCGTGGGATAGATACGACCGCGCACCGTGCCGCCATTGAAGCCGGAGGCAGGACGATTGCCGTTTTGGGGTGCGGACTGGATTTATGCTACCCGCCGGAGAACCACGACCTTTTCAAAAAAATCCTGTCCCAAGGCGCGGTCATATCGCAATTCCCGTTCGGTACCGAGCCGGATAAACGCAACTTCCCTATACGCAACCGCATCATCAGCGGCCTTTCACTCGGCGTACTGGTGGTGGAAGCAGGAGAAAAAAGCGGAACCACCATAACGGCATATGGCGCATTGGAAGAGGGGAGGGAAGTCTTTGCAATACCCGGACGCGCCGATTCGCCCAAATCCATCGGCTGCCACCGGCTTATCCAAAAAGGAGCCAAGCTGGTGATGTCGCCGGAAGACGTGGTGGTGGAGTTTCCGCCGGAGGTGCAGGTACTGACGCAAAAACCGGGGGCCGTGGGGACACTGGACTTATCGGAAAATACTCAAAAAGTGCTGGCTACCCTGAGCGGCGAAGAACGCCATGTTGATTTCATCATAAACAAACTGCAACTCCCGCCCAGCGTGGTGTTGGGAGTTTTGCTGGAGCTTGAACTGAGGGGGATTGTCCGCCAACTTCCCGGTAAACTCTTCGCCCGGCTGGAGTAAGGTAGCATTGGCGCTGGGCGGTTTATTTGCCACTCACAATTTCACTACGGCTAAAACCTCATTTCCCTTTCCAATGTACTTGAGCCGGTCGAAACTTTTGTTTTTGGACATTGCTATCCCGCGTCCGTGGGTATCGAAAACGCGCTCCGGACTTATTTCCAGGTACGGCGTCCAATCAAACCCGTTTCCTTCATCCCGTATGTGGAAAAGGATTTCGGTGGAGGTCTGTTCAAATTTAACCATCCCGGTCTTTGCCGAGTATTCCGGCAAGGTAGTGCGACGCCTTACCTCGTCCTCCCACTTTCCGTTCTCCATCAATTCCGATTTTTCCGCGTAGGAAATTCCCAAATTGCCGTGTTCAATCGCATTTATCATCAGTTCCCAAAGGCCGACTACGACTTTTTGCGGATGGGGGCATTTGCGTGACAGTAGCTTCGAAAGTATCTCCGCCTCCTCCATTGTTCGGAACGTAAGTTGGCTTTTCACCTGCGTGGAAGTATCCGATATTGTTTTTTGCCGGTTTTCGGAAAGCAATTCGTGTTTCTCGAAATCGGAGATGGCGGCCAATGTTATAAGGCGCACGGCTTCCCTGGAATACGGTTTCGTGAGGTAATAGTAGGCTCCAGCCCGTATGCCCTCAAGGATTTCGTGCTCTTCATTCTTGGCGGTCTGCATTATCACCGGCAGATATTTCAGGCTGTCGTGGCCTTTAATTTTTTTCAACACTTCCATCCCGTCCATGCGCGGCATGATGCGATCCAAAAGCACCGCAGAATACCCGTTCGGGTTTTTTTCAAGCAACTCCCACGCCTCGACCCCGTCTTCCGCCATGACCAGCTGGCGGCTCACCGATTGCAAATAGTCCTGAAGCGTTATACGCGCCACTTTTGAATCATCAACTATCAGGATCATGTTCAAACCACATCAACGATTGCGATGGTTATGTCGTCATTCATCAGGACGGCTCCCAGTTCCTCGTCTGGCGTGTTTTCGGGAAGGGCGCCGACCCAGCATTTTACGGCTCGCACAATTTCGGCGTGGGATTGGTAAGGGTTCAGCCCGGAGGTTTGGGCCGACAAATCCTTCAACCTTTCCCGGCCAAATGGTTCGCCAAGAGGGTTCACGGCTTCGGTTATGCCGTCCGTAAAGGCGATGATACGCGAACCGCTTTTGACCTTCCTATATGCCGGTTTAAGGTTTGCGGCTCCGCCATCGAAAAGCCCGAGAGGGAGCGATGCTTCCGATGTCTCGTCCCTTTCCCATCCCCAATCCTTGGCTTCGCCCCCATCGGGGTCCAAGGCAAAGATGCAATGTTGGGCCATGTTAAATTCCTCCACCCAGCGAAATCCCAGGTCGGCAGGTTTTTCATCATGCCGCATAAGCCGAAACACGCTACCTACAAGAAATCGTCCCGTCCCAAGTTTTTCCAGAGTTTGGTTTACCGTTTTCAGGGACTCCGCCATGCTTGTGCCGATGCCGATAAGCGTTAGCAGGCCTCCGATGGCAACCTCCTGAAATTTCGCCGCGCCTTTGCCGTGACCGGATGCATCGAACACAACCAGCCAATCCTCTTCTCGTCCGCCCGGCGATGTCCTTGTCATAAATCCTGCGCGATCCCCGCCAGCTTTCGAGCATGGCTCCGTGCCTACGCTTGCCGTCCGGTTGCCATCAAGCGGCTGGCTCCTGAGGAGTGATTTTCCGACCTCCTCGGCCTCCTGGTGTTCGCTTTCCAGTTCATTTTTTATCTGTTTTACTTCTATCAAAAGGTTCTGTGTCGCCTTGGCAAGCTTTTCCTGCCTGGAGATATCAACCGTGTATATCCGAAGGATGTTCTGTTGCGGGATGTAGCGTAGCTTGCGGTCGTAAACCTTGTAGGTCTCGGCCCCGTCTTCGCTGACTACCGCCTCCATCACATCCAATGCCTTGGCCTCGCCATCCAGCATGAACTCTTCCGACATAGGCCTAAGGCCGGAAAAAAGCTGGTGGTTCCAGTCCACCGCATAGCCGCCGTTGGTCACGGGGTACTCCCCCAATTCCGGGAACTGCTCTACCGTGGATTTGTTGCAATAGATAATTTTTTGCGACTTGAGGTGTATTTCGATTATCGGGTCGGGAGCATCTTCCGGCAGGTAGGAAAGGCGGACTACCTTTTCCGCCATCTCTTCGCTATCCCTTAGCGCCTTTGCGAGAGGACGAAAAACAAAAAAATAAAGTGCGGGCGAAACGAAAAAGACAAGCATGGTGGAGTCCAAAGCGGTTTCAATAGCTGTCGGCAACTGCGGGGCAAAACTGAGAAGAACCATTACCACCGCTTCGGTAATGAAAATGGAGGTAGACAGCACCGCAAGAAAGTACAACGGCGAAATATTTCGCCTACCCCTAGCTGTGTCGTTTTGTTTCAAAAAAAATGGCCCCCGCTTTTCGGGAATTGTACCACAGAATGCCGCCGGGAGGGCGGATGCCATGTGTTGCTATTAATGTCGGAAGAACATCCCGGGAATGCCACTTATTTGCCGCTACGCTCCCCGAAAGCGGATAGAATACGGGGGTTATGGACAAGGTAAAAACCGTAGTGCTCATCCTCGCCGCCGGAAGGGGAACCCGGATGAAATCCGATTTGCCCAAGGTGCTCCACCCGCTTGCAGGAAGGCCGCTGGTCGGCCATGTGGTGGAAACGGCCAAGGAACTTTCACCCGAAAAGATAGTGGTGGTGGTGGGGTACATGGCCCAGTCGGTAAAAGATGCTTTGCGGGATGAAGCCCTGGTTTTTGCCGAGCAAAAGGAGCAACGGGGAACCGGCCACGCTGTAATGCAGGCGGAGAGTGCGCTGGCCAGCTTCGAAGGAAACCTGCTCGTGCTGTCTGGCGACGTGCCGTTGGTACGCGCCGATACGCTACGTGAGCTTTTGGCACTTTCGGGTAAAACCATGGCCCATGTAGCGCTACTTACGGCGGAAGCCGAAAATCCGTACGGTTATGGTCGCATTGTGCGCGGCGTGGATGGAGAGGTGCAGGCCATAGTGGAAGAGCGCGATGCGACTCCCAACCAGAAAATGATAAAGGAAATAAATGGCGGGATTTACGTTTTTGACAGCCGCTTTTTGTTTGATGCGTTGCGGCAACTTGCGCCGGACAACGAACAAAATGAATTTTATCTTACCGACGTGGTCAAGATTGCGCTTCGCTCCGGCAACCGGGTGGCGGCGCTGAGGCTATCCGATACTCAGCAGATATCCGGCGTAAACAGGCCGGAGGAACTGGAAGAGATTAATAGGCGGATGATGGCCGCTGGGGGAAAAAATTAGGCTATGTCTGGCATAGCTGGCTACATCGGGCACCGCAACGCGAAGGAAGTGTTGCTGAACGCGTTGGTGAAACTGGAATACCGCGGATATGATTCTTCCGGCATAGCCGTGCTGGGCGGTGGCGGGCTCCATCTCCACCGGACTCTTGGCCGCCCTGCCGAGCTGGCGGAAAAACTTCGGTTTAAGCTTATTGATGGGAACATGGGGATAGGGCACACGCGCTGGGCATCGCACGGGAAACCGTCAATCCGCAACGCGCACCCGCAGGTTGCCGATGCCACGGCGGTTGTGCATAGCGGGATTATAGATAATGCCGTGGCGCTCAAGGA
>JAHFEI010000378.1 GCA_023248615.1 Nitrospinales bacterium
ACAAGCAGGGAAACCGCCGCCGACCTTAGGTTGCGGGCCGCAATCGGAATGGCGAGCATGGAAATAAGCACAAGCGCCAAGGCATGTTTTTTTACAAGCAACGCCAGCGCCATGAACAGGAAGAGCGCCAACAACGATTCCACGCCGGTATCCGCCGCCAGTATCATCGCCGTAACGCGCCAAAAAACCAGCGTGAACAGGAGGAACATCAACACGTCGGAATTGACTACCGAAGAGACATAGGAGAACTGTGGGTGTAACCCGGCAAACAATGCCGCAAACAGCGAAACGGCGATATCCCCGCCGAACACCATGAGAGCCGAACGGTATATGGACCAAAGGGTGAGCATGGCGAAAAATACCGACATCATCCGCGAAGCCAGAAGTTGCCGTTCCACTGTCGCGGAACCGGATAGCCATACGGGGAAGGCCGCAAGACGGTAGTACAATGATGACCGTGTGCCGACGAAATCCTCGCTGTGCTGCTTCAGTTCCGTTTCCACGAAAGACGATACCGCCCCCAACGGTGGTGGCATTTGCGATCGCTTCCAATAACCGGTACTGTCAAGCGAAGCGAGTATCCGCTTTTGCGCGTCGGCCTCCGAAACGCCCGACATCACGAGCACATATTCAAAATGGTTCGGCTCGTCGTTACCGAGCCATGCGGGAATTAATAATGCGAAAAGAAGCGACTTCACCAGCAAGAAGGCAAATAGCGCCCCGACCAATATCCGCCGCCTGCCCGCACCCGGCATTACTTCCATTCCCCTACCCCCGACCACCGGCAAAGAGCTTGGCTTTTAGCGTCCTGATTATGAATGACGTGTTGCCAAGCAGGTACCGCCGCCACATCCTGCGCGGCTCCTGCAAAAAGCGGAAGAACCACTCCAGCCCGGCCCTCTGCATAAACACAGGGGCACGGGCGGTAACGCCTGCTATAACATCGAAACTTCCGCCGACGCCCATGACGAACGGGACGTTCATCTTCGCGAGATATTTTTCAACGAATATCTCCTTCTTTGGCGAACTCATGGCTACGAACAGGATGTCCGCCCCGGAGCTTCTTACCGACTCGGCAACCGCATCCTCCTCTTCGCTACGGAAATACCCGTTGCGATATCCGCTCACTTTTATTCCGGGATAATTTTTGCCGCAGGCGGCGACCGTTTTTTCCAGCGCCTCCTGCTCCGCGCCAAGGAAATAAAATCCGAAACCGTTTTTCGCCCCGCATTCCAGCAACCGGTGCATCAGGTCAATCCCCGCCACCCGCTCCGGAAGCGGGCGCCCCAAAAACCGGCAGGCCCATACCACCGATTGCCCATCGCCGAGCCGCAGGTCGGCCTTGTTCACCGCCATGGCCAGCGCCGGACTTTTTCCCATCTCCGCAAACTTCCCGGCATTAAGGAATACCGCCTGCCGCGTCCCCTTTTCGCGCACGAACCTATCCACGGCCGACACGGCCTCGTCCATCGTCAACGCATGTATGCCGCAACCGAAAAGTTCCACTTCCCGCATGGCTATACCGACACCTTGAACCGTCTCATCCAAAGCTCCAGCGAAAGAAGCATGAAAAGCTGCCTGGAGTAATCCTCCCGCCCGTCCGCCTGTTTTTTTGTCATCCCCTCAACCGCCCCTTTCGTAAACAACTGTCCGGAAAGGGAGGTGGCGCCGCACAACGTATCGCGTACTGCACCGGACATCTCCGAACGGAACCACAAGTCTATCGGGGTTTCAAATCCCGCCTTCTTCCTTTTAAGCACATACTCCGGAAGGTACAGGGCCGCAGCCTTCTTGAAAAGGTGTTTGCGGGAAAATCCCCTCAGCTTGAGGTTGGACGGAAGCGCCTCCACAAAACTTGCCAGCCCCACATCCAAAAACGGCACGCGCACCTCCACCGAATGGGCCATCGATACCTTATCCGTATATAGCAACAGGTCGTCGGCAAGCTGTGTGCGCGTATCCAAATAAAGGGCTTTTTGTAGCGGGTCCATGCCCACCGTGTCTGCGCTGAAATAACGGATATGGGCCATATCATCCGGGAATGCCGTGAGCAGCAAATTTTTGCGCGATGTGGAATCAAACAGGAACCGCTCCTTGGCATACCTCATCTCATCATCCGTTTCGCCCAGCGAAGCGAAGGCCTGTTTTAATTTTCTTGCGCGTGGAAGCATA
>JAHFEI010000078.1:0-7483 GCA_023248615.1 Nitrospinales bacterium
GCCTTGCCAGCGTGTGCGGCCTGTGCTATGGCGGCGGTTAGGCATGCAAGAACCAGAAATAAGGCGGTAGCGCGAAGCAGGTTTTTCACGCCGTAACAGGTTCCGGTAGCAGGCTGTAATCTTGTTGCCTGCGCCTGGGGGTAAAACCTGCGTCTGCCACCAGTTCCCGTATTTCCTTCTCGGAAAGGCGGAACGACACACCTGCCGCCTTTACTACGTTCTCTTCCAGCATGGTGCTTCCCATATCGTTTGCGCCGAAAAAAAGCGCCATCTGCGAAACCTTCGGCCCTTGCGTGACCCAGGATGCCTGTACATTCGGCACGTTGTCCAGCATTATCCGGCTTATGGCGACAGTTTTTATGTAGTCCAGCGAGCCTACTTTTTTCTCGATGCCCATTTTGTGCAACGCCGTTTGCCCGTGCTGGAAAGGCCAGGGGATAAATGCTGTGAACCCGCCTGTTTCATCTTGCAATTCGCGTATCCTCTCAATGTGCCTTATCCGTTCGGCTATTGTCTCGATATGGCCAAACATCATCGTGGCGGTTGTCTTCAGCCCCAGCCCATGCGCAATGCGCATTACATCCAGCCAGCGGTCGGCGGAGCATTTATTGGGGCTCAGCCGGTTCCGCACTCTATCCACCAGTATTTCAGCTCCGCCTCCGGGGATGGAATCCAGCCCCGCTTCCATCAGGCGACCTATTGTTTCCCTTACCGATATCCCGCTTTGTTCGGATATGTGGCATATCTCCGGCGGCGAGAACGCGTGCATGTGGATATCGAAATCGCTTTTTATGTTTTTCAGTAGCCGCACATAGTCACCAATTTTCCAGGTGGGGTGTAGCCCGCCCTGCATCAGTATCTGCACCCCGTCGACGTCCCTCGTCTCACCGATTTTTCTTTTGATCTCATCGTATGCCAGCACATACCCTTCGCCTGATTTTTCCGTGCGGTAAAAAGCGCAAAAAAGGCACCCGGAGGTGCATATGTTCGTGTAGTTTATGTTGCGGTCAATAATGTATGTGACGATGTTGTCCGGATGGAAATGCTTTCGTATCTCGTCCGCCATCCTGCCCAGTGCCAGGAGGTCTCCAGCATTGAAAAGCCCTTCCGCCTGTTGTGCGCTTATCCTGCCCTTCGGAAGGCTCATTGCTTGTCTGCCGCCTTTTTTGTAATTTCCACTTGCCGTATCCCCCTGTCAGTCGCGTCCTTGATAAGGAACGAGAAATTGTCTATGGCTATAGTTTCCCCTTTCTTCGGTATCCTTTCAAGCGCCGTGAGCAGGTACCCGGCCAGCGTTTCATAGTCTCCCGGTGGCAGGCCGATGGCGAAGCGTTCGTTCAGCAGGTCTACCTCCACCATTCCGTCCACAAGCCACAGGTTTGGCCCCGTTTGTTTTGCTTGCGGCGCTTCCTGTTCCTTATCGTATTCATCCTGTATTTCGCCGAAGATTTCCTCAAGCAGGTCTTCCCTGGTCACTATGCCTATGGCGTCGGAATACTCGTTTACGACAACCGCCATTTGCACTCCGGCCTCCTGCATCTCCGGTAGCAGGTCGTCCACCTTTTTTTTCTTGTATACGTAGAATGCCGGGCGCGAAAGGTCGCTGGCGGCGCTTTCGTCCTTACCGTAGCGAAGCACGTCGATGGCGTTGATGATTCCGGTGATGTTGAATATCCTTTCGCTAAAAACCGGCATCCTGGAAAATTGCGATTCCTGGAATTTCTTGCGCACGGCGCCAATCGGCTCGTTTTTTTCCACTGCGGTAAGGTGTATAAGAGGCACCATGCATTGTTCGGCGGTTATGTTTTTCAGGCCGAAAATCCTGGTTATCATTTTCTGCTCGTCGGGATGGAGATCCATCTTCTTCTCCTCCATCGAGAATATATGGCGGATGTCCTCGTAAGTTATTTTGCGCAGGTCGTGGCTTTCGTCCACGCCCGCCGCCCGCATCATTGCGCGGGTTATCCCGGCTCCGACCCATGTTATGGGGGACAGTATTTTTTGGGCCATCACAAGCGGATAAATGGCGATGTAGGAGATGGTGTCGGCGAAACGCTGGAAAAGCGCCTTCGGGAATATTTCCCCCAGCAAAAGGGTAAGGGGCGACATGACCAGCATTGTCAGCAAGTCGGCATCGCCGTATGAAAGCCGCGTGAAATAAGCGGCCATAAGGGCGGTTCCGGCAACGACGGAAATGTTGGTGCCTACGGAGGTGGTGGCGTAAAGGTTTGCCGGGGATCGGAAGCGGTTGTCCAGCAGGATGGCGGCCTTCTCGCCTTTTTCCACCCGGTGGGCCAGTTTGTGCCTGTTGATGGAGATGAGCGCTATCTCGGTTCCGGAGAAAAATCCTTCCATAACCACGCAGATGGCGATAAGCGCCAGGGTCGTAAGAAGTTCCATCAGGCTCCCTTCTCCCCGTTTTCTTTTCCGGCATCACGCGCCACGGTTACTTGCACCTGAGATATGGACGTTCCTTTAAGTTTTTGGATGGTGAACTTTATGCCGTTATACTCCACGGATTCCCCCCATCGTGGCATGCGGCCAAACAGGTGGAAAAGGAACCCGCCAATGGTGTCTATGTCTTCGTGTTCCATCTCCGTTTGGAAATGCCGGTTGAAATCCTCCAGCGCCATCCTGCCGGGGAGTTGGTATACGTTCGGAGCCGTGCATACAAGCTGGTCCAGCCCTTTTACGCCGAACTTCTCGCCAACGACATATTCCAGTATGTCGTCCAGCGTTATCAGCCCTTCCACGCCGCCATATTCATCCACGATTATCGCCATATGCCTTTTGCGTTTCCTGAATTCGCGCAGTAGCTCGTCCACCTTTTTTGTAGGAGGTATGAATAGCGGTTCGCGTAGCAGGTCCTCGACCCTTTTTATTTTGCCTTCCAGCCCCGGCGACAGCAGGTCTTTGGTGAAAAGGATGCCCTCTATCGTGTCTATGCTTTTGCGGTAAACAGGTATGCGCGAGTAGCTGGAGAGCCTGGCCCGCTGGATAATCATTTTCAATCCTTCTTCAATCGGAAGGGCGAATATCTCGGTGCGCGGCGTCATGATATCTATTGCGGTGGTGTCGCCAAGCTCGAAAACACTGAGGATCATTTCCTTCTCGTCCGGCTCTATCACCCCTTTGTTTTCGCCATGGTGGAGCATGGTCTTGAATTCATCCTCGGTTATGCCGGCTATTTCCTCTTCCGCCTTTCCGGCCACGGCCAAGAGCACGCGGTTGGTGAGCCATGTTACGGCCGCCTGTATCGGGTAGATGGTAGCGGCGAAGGCGGCAAGTGGCCACGCGGACAAAAGGGCGTACCGTTGCGCGTATTTCAGGGCGAAGGATTTTGGGGATATTTCGCCGAACACCAGCAGGACAAATGTGCTGATGCCTATGGCAATGGGTACGCCGGACGATTCGAAAAAGTGTAGCGCCAAAACTGTTGATACCGCCGCTATGGCGACATTCACAAGTTCGTTTCCGATATATATGGTGATTAGCAGTTTTCTGGGGCGTTCCAGCATGGCGGCAACTTTTTTGCCGGCAATGCCGTGGTTTTGCTCAAGTGTTTTTATCTGGAGTGGCGTGAGCGAAAAGAACGCGACCTCGGCCGCAGAAAAAAATGCGGACAGCGCAAGCAGGACGAAAAACAGGGCAAAGCGTATAGATAAAAACAGGTCCATTCCTACGCGCCTGGCGCAACCTTCTCCTTACGTCCGCGATAAGCGATAACAGACTTTTTTGTGGCAAAATAAGCGATGGTCGCCGCGACAACCCCCAAAACAAGGCACCCCACTACGAACGGCACTCCGATAGATTTGGCAAGTTTTACAAAAATGTCCCAGCGGGGATTGTGCATGTATGCGCCCAATTCATCCGACACCCCGCTTATGTTTGCGTTTGTTATGAACGCGCCACAATAAAGGCTCCCAAGGTATAAAGGGACTATTGTCCATGGGTTGTTCACAAACGTGGCGCCAAGCGTTACCGCCGGGCTGACCCTGAATAGCCATGCCAGCGCAAAGGCCAGGACGGTGTGCGTACCAAGTATCGGGAAAAACGCTATGAATACGCCGATGGCGACGGCCAGCGCTATATCTTTCGGCTCTCCGCTCATGTTGAGGATAGAAAGGAAAATGCCCCGTATCTTCGCCTTCATTTTTCTATCTCTATTGTCCTGACGGAGCCAAGTTTCTCAAGGCCACTGTTGATTACCGCCTTGTCCCCAGCTACGATTATGACCATCCTGTCCGGGTGCAGGTATTGGGCGGCCACGGCCTTCAAACGGTCCATCGTGATGGCTCGTATCCTGTCCCTGTACGTTTCCAGGTAGTCTTTCGGCATGTCGTAATAGTCTATCCACAGGTAGCGCGCTATTACGTCGGAGTTCTTGTCGAAGGCGAATATGAAGGAGTTGATAATAGCCTCTTTCGCCTGTTCCAGTTCCTCGGGGCTTACGCCGTTTTGCACTACCTGGCGCACAATGCCCTCGGATGTGGAGATGAATTCGTAGGTAGTGGTTGCCTTTGTTTCTCCGCCGATGGAAAACGAGCCACTGGCGCTTTCGCCGCCCGTAAAATATGACCAGACGGAGTACGCCAGGCCTTTCACGGTGCGGACCTCTTTCATCAGGCGCGATGAAAACCCGCCTCCGCCAAGGACGTAATTCATTACGCGGGCGGTCTCAAAATTCGGGTCTTTGCGGCTTATGCCTACATGTCCCATCCGTGTAGCCGTTTGCGCCAGCTTCTTGTCTATCAGGTAAACGCCGGGAATAATGTTGTCCTCCACTTGGGGTATTGGGTAGAACTTTGACTTGGCGGGCGCGAAATCCGCAAAAAGCTTTTCAAACCGCGCAACCATCTCCTCTGGGTTGAAATCGCCAGCGATGCCTATGGTAAAACTTTCAGGCCCTATGTGTTCGTAGTAGAAATTACGGCACTCTTCAACGGTGATTCCGTTTACGGTTTTCGTTGTGGGCACCACGCCAAACGGATGTTTCGGGAAGACCGCTTTCGTGAACTCACGCTCAACCAGCGCGTCCGGCTCGTCGTTTTGCCGCCTCAACGCCTCGACCATCTGGTTTTTTATCACGGCAAAACGTTTTTCGTCAAACGCCGGATTTTTTATCAGGTCTGCGAAAAGCGAAAGCCCCTCGTCCATATCTTTATTTAGTATTTTCAGCCCGATACTGCCGGAATCCATGCCGATGGATGTTTCCATGATGGCGCCAATGAATTCCAGCCGTTCGTCCAACTCCGCCGGAGCCACGGATTTCGTGCCGCCGGAGCGCCACAGGTGGCCAGCCAAAGCGGCAAGCCCCGCTTTATCCTCCGGCACATATGCGGAGCCAGTGCGTACCATGGCGGATATGTCAACCAGAGGCAGTTCGTGGTCTTCTAGCATGTGGAGTACCATGCCGTTCTTTAACGCTACGCGGACGGTCTTGGGCGGCTTGAAGGCAAGTTCCGGGAATTTCAGGCCGGAGATGTTTTTGGGGTTGCCAGCCAGGGCCGGAGCCGTAAAGCATACGATCGCCACGAGGATGGATACGATTATCCTTTTCACTTGGCCGTTTCCGCTTTTTTAACCTGCACCAGCGTGGCAACCGTCCTGTTGGACTTGACGAAATATTTTTTCGCTACTTCCATCACGTCTGCGGGAGCCACCTTTTTTATCTCCTCGGTGTACCGGGTCATATAGCGCCAGTCGCCGGTGATAATCTGGTACTCGGAAAGATAATGCGCGATACCGGAGTTGGACTGCAACTTCCGTATGTAGTCCGCCTCCATCCAGTTGATGACCCTTTTCATCTCGCGCTCCGACAGCGGCTGTGTTTTCATTTTTTCCAGCTCGGCGTAGATTGCCTCTTCCAGTTCCGCCGCCGTGTGAGAGCCGCGAGGAACCGCCTGTATGGCGTACAGGTTGTCGTACCTTATGCCGGGGGCATCGAACGCGCCTACTTCCACCGCCAGCCCTTTTTCCAGCACCAGCGACTTATACAGGCGCGAGGTCCTTCCTTCAGCCAGGATGGTGTTTATCACTTCAAACACGTAGTCGTCTTTATGCGGAAGTGTGGGTTTATGGAAACCTATCATCACCTGCGGGTTTGCGTCGAATTCCAACTCCACCCTCCGCTCGCCGTTTTGGTGTGGCTCTATGGTAGCCACGCGTGGCGGTATAGTTTGTGGCGGGATATCCCCGAAATATTTTTTAATGGTTTCATAGACGTAATCCGGCTCCAGGTTTCCAACGATGCAAACCGCCATGTTGTTCGGCGAGTAGTAAGTCTTGAGGAATTTACTGACGTAATCCAGCGGCATAAAGTCAATATCGCTTTCCCATCCTATAACCGGGATGCCGTATGGGTGGGCGGCAAACGCGGTGGAGATGAACCTCTCGTACAACGCCCCTTCCGGCGAGTTGTCTATGCTCCTGCGGCGCTCTTCCATTATCACGTCGCGCTCGGAATAATACTCGCGCAACACGGGGGAGCGGAGCCTGTCCGACTCTATCCACGCCCACAACTCGAATTTGTTGGCTGGAAGCTTGATGAGGTAGGTGGTGGTATCCTTTGCGGTGAAGGCATTGAAACCGCTACCGCCGAATTTTTGGTATATCTCGCTTACCTCATCCTCTCTTATGAATTTGCGTTGCGCAGCTTGCTCCTTGTCGAGCTGTTCTTTCAGTTTGGCTACCTTCGCCTTGTCTGCGGTTCTGCCTTTGCGCCGTTCGGCATCGTATTGTGCGCCAAGTTTTTCCACCTTGGCCATTATCGCCTTTTCCTTTTTGAAGTCAGAGGTGCCTATCCGTTCGCTCCCTTTGAACAGCATATGCTCCAGGATATGCGCAACGCCGGATTGGCCTACATTTTCGTCCGCCCCGCCTACTAAAAACCGGATATAGGCGGAGAATGTGGGAGCGCCGGAACGCTTTAACACCAGCAATTTCATGCCGTTATCGAGCCGGTATTCTTTTACGCTATTTTCCAGTGAGGCCTGCCCCCACGATTGGGCGCACCAAGCCCCAAGTACGAATAATACCGAGACTGCCAACCTGCTACAGGCTGACGACTTAATATATATTTTCAATTGGGTTCCCGGAACTCACGATTTTTCAAAGCCAAGTGATTTTATCTACTGGGCGAAAATATGTCAATCTTTATCCGGTTTTCTGTTGGGCGGCCTTATGCCACATGGATGTCTTTTCATCGGTAAAAGACCTTGTCAGTACCACCGCTTTTTTAAGTGCCTCGAACCGCCGCCTATTCGGTAGGAGACCTTTGCATAACCCCCATTTCTGACATTGAGATAAACATAAATGTTGCTTCTCTTCTGGATTCCCGCTTTCGCGGGAATGGCAAACATGGCATTACCGGGAAACAATTTCAAAACAACGCACTACCCAAGACGGGCGCTACTTGTAATCGTTTTTGTAGCTGATGTAGTTTTGTGCGGAGACTATGAGTTTTACGCGTTCTTCTTTGGTC
>JAHFEI010000078.1:7493-8111 GCA_023248615.1 Nitrospinales bacterium
CTGGCTTTGCCGGGGAGCCGATAGCCAGCCAGCCGGACGGGATTTTCTTTCCCTCCGTCACCAGCGCTCCTGCGCCTATCACGCAATCGGATTCCACTTCCGCGCCATCCAGTATCGTGACGCCCATGCCTATCAAAACTCGCGAGCGTACGGTGCAACCGTGGAGCGTTACCGAGTGGCCAACGGTTATGTCGTCCTCCAGTACCGTGGGCCATGTGTCGTGGGTAACGTGTATTATGCTTCCATCCTGCACGTTGGTGCGGTTGCCTATGCGTATGTAGTTCACGTCGCCCCGGATGACGGCGTTAAACCACACGCTGGATTCCTCGCCTATCGTGACGTTGCCGATAACCTGCGCCGAATCCTCTATAAAGGCGGAAAGAGCGATGGTGGGCATGATACCCCGGTACGGCTTTAACATCTGGTTGCCCCGGCGGGGAAAAGTGGCTGGTTACGCCGTGCGGTCAATGAAGCGCGAGACAACCTTGTGGTAGGCTCGCCTAAACGCCTGGTATGCCTTAGTGGGGATTTCCTTGACCTCGCGGCGCGTATCCATGTCCTTGACCTTGATGACGATATCATGCTAGGAGTCTACCGTATAATTGTAGATGTTTCCAG
>JAHFEI010000379.1 GCA_023248615.1 Nitrospinales bacterium
ATCAACCCATATTTCCGGCGGCAGGTGAAAACCTGATTTAGGGTTCGTGGCAAGACGAGACAGCGAATCGAGCAGGGATTGAGGCAAGAAGGTCTCCCATACCTCACGCAGCGATTGCACCCCTTCAGAAAACCGCTTGACCATTCGCTCCACATCCACGGCAATCGGTTCCACCCCCACCTCGTACATAAATCCGTAAACAGGCGCTGAAGACGAAGTTGTAATGTTCTTCCAATATCCTTCATAGCGTTCCATGAGGCTGAAGGTGGAGCCCACCACCTGATACAGCATAGCGGAGAGGTCGGCGGAAGGGTCTTTTGGGTCATGTATTTTGGCCCCCAGATAGGCTTGGGCCATCTTCAGATCGTTGGCGAGGGCGGTGGTGGTCATCCATATGTCTATGCCGTAGCGTGCCACATCGGTTTCCCATACATCTTCCGATAAAAAGAGGTTGATGGCGGCCCTTGAAAAACCAAAGTCACCGCCAATGGGTTGGCGTATCCTCTTGCCATATAGCGCGCGGGTGAGCGGATACACGATGCTGTTGGTAATGGTTCCGTCGTATTTGTGCCGCAGGTAGAGCGGCGCAACATAGTCGGCCTCCCCCTGAATCACCGGCTTCAACAACAATTCCAACCACTCCGGCGTTATCGAGCGCAAGTCGCTATCCACCACCGCGCACGCGCGCGCGTTGAGCTTATGGGCAATTTCAAATATGGCCCTAAAGGCGCTTCCTTTTCCGGGAAGGCCATGGTACGGCGTGGTGATGCTGTGATACTCGCCGGAACGGTGGGGCAAGAACAACCGGAAAACCCCATTCTCCCGCGCATTTTGGACTATCTGAGGAGTGCCATCGGTGGAGCCTCCGTCAGAGTTGACGAGCAATCCTTTGCATTCCGGAAAATATTTCGTAAGGCCCGCTTGCACGGCCCGCACCACATGGCCTATCGTGCGGGCGTTGTTATAGCTGGGAATACCCACCACAATGTCGGCCGAGCCTATTTGGGTGATAAATTCGTGTACTTCCGGCCTGAGGGAAGCGCCGGTTTCTTCGACGGTGCTCATTGGTTGTCTTCTTCCACCGCGGCATTAATTTGGGGCAACATGTCCGGCACCGCGGAAATTACCCTATCCCAGCTGGCGATGAGCGGCACACCCAACGGGTCGGCCATGATTATTTCGCTGGCTTTCCGAACGGCATTGGTAAACGTCTCGATGGCCAAGGTTTCGCCGTGACGGTCGAAATAGAGGCCGTTTACCGCCGCGTCGTCATCGTAGCGCTTAAGCATGTCCTGCGCCGTGCGCACATAGGTCGCCAAGAGCGTTTTGAAAAAGCCGTCGGAAAAAATAATCCCTTCGGAACCAAGCGTGCGGAATAGGGTCTTGCAGATATCCACGCACATTTTATGCAGACCTTTTCCAGCATCTTCGGGGGAAAGGTCTTGATGCTTGTGCTCGTAATTTTCAGCGATATCGATCTGGCATACCCGGCGGACGCTGGTATTGCGATAGACCTCCGCCAATACACCCACTTCAAGCCCCCAATCGCCCGGTATGCGGTTAACGCGCACCAAGCTCATATCCATTGAAAATTCCCCCGCCAACGGATAGCGGAAGGAATCCAGATAAACCAGAAGAGGATGAAAACCGATTATACGTTCAAGGGAGCGGATGATCGGGGTGACAAGCAACCGTGTAACACGGCCATGCAGACGATCCGTCACACGGCTGTAGAAACCTTTGCAAAAGTTGTAGTCGAGGCCGGGACTTACCACCGGGTACGCAAGACGGGCAAGAAGGCTGCGGTCATAACTAATGATGTCGCAATCGTGCAGGGAAATTGCGTGGATTCGCTCCAGCGATAATACATAGCCATAAGCCATCCACGTTCCGCGCCCCTTTCCAGGTTCGCCATATGATATGTCCGCGTCTTGGAGAATGCGGTAGATGCGCTGCATACGCGGCCCGTCGTTCCAGATAAGCCGGACCCGTTGAGGCAATCCGGAAAAATATTTGCGAGCGAAGCGAAACTCATCCTTGTTGCATGGCCCCAGAGTGACCACTATGTCGTTAACATAACGCGCCCCTTTAAGCTGCTCCACAATCCCTTTCAGCGCATCCCTCTGGAACTCGCTGAAAAGGCTTGGCAACACCAGCGCAAGTTGGCGGTG
>JAHFEI010000380.1 GCA_023248615.1 Nitrospinales bacterium
CATCGCGGGGCATACGGCGCAAAACCTTGTGCGGGTGTTCCAGTTGCAGGAGCGGATGAAGGTCTCCGGCAAGAAGACGGAAGAAAAGGTGCGCCACATCCATGTTATCGGCGCGGGGATAATGGGAGGCGATATAGCCGCGTGGTCTGCCTTGCGCGGGCTTACCGTTACGTTGCAGGACAGGGAGGCGAAGTTCATAGCCCCGGCGATAAAGCGCGCATACGAACTGTTTGAAAAACGGCTGAAGGAAAAAAGGCTGGTGCAGGCGGCTATGGACAGGTTGTTGCCGGATGTGGGCGGCAAGGGAGCCGAAAAAGCGGACATCATAATTGAAGCGATTTTCGAGGACGTTAACGTAAAGCGTGAACTGTTCAAGGGGTTGGAGGCGCGGGTAAAGCCGCAGGCGATACTGGCCACCAACACATCCAGCATCCCGCTGGAGGAAATAACGCCCGCCCTTGCGCGGCCAGAGCGGTTGGTTGGCATACATTTTTTCAACCCTGTGCCGCTGATGCAACTGGTGGAGGTGGTGAGAGGGGTTTCCACATCGCAAGATGTTTTCGACCGTAGCCTTGCCTATGTGGGGCAGATAGGCAAACTGCCGCTGGGAGTGAGGAGTAGCCCGGGTTTTCTTGTAAACAGGATACTGATGCCCTACCTCATCGAGGGGGTAATGATGGAAACCGAAGGGATACCTGTCGCGGCGATAGACAAGGCCGCCACCGATTTCGGCATGCCCATGGGGCCGTTGCTTCTGGCGGATACGGTGGGGCTGGATATCTGCCACCACGTTTCTAAAATATTCTCCGGTCGTATGCAGATGGAAGTGCCAGACAGGCTGGAAAAGATGGTGAAAGCCGGGAACCTTGGGAAAAAGAGCGGTAGCGGGTTTTACCAACACGGAAAAGGAAATTCGGTTCCGCTTGGCAACGGGACGGCGGCATTGGATTCCAAAACGGTAACAGACCGCCTTATGATGCGGTACCTGAACGAGTGCGTGGCCTGCTTGCGCGAAGGCGTGGTGGAAGACGCGGACATGCTGGATGCCGGGATGATTTTCGGCACCGGGTTTGCCCCGTTTTTGGGCGGCCCCATGAAATATGCAACCGGCCAGGGCTATCACGCATTGCTGGAGGTAATGGGCGGACTGGAGAAAAAATACGGTTCCCGGTTTAAGGCGGACGAAGGCTGGAAAAAGCTTGCCGCCAGGGAGTGAGTAGTAGCGTGACGAAGGATGTCATAATTCCCGAAGTGGCGGGTACCATCCCCGGGCTTTTGCTTGAGCGGATACGGCGTAGCCCGGATGGCGTAGCCTACCGCCAGTACGATGCTATAAGCGGCGTGTGGGTGCAAAGAACGTGGCGCGAAGTTCACAAGATTGCCGCTTGCTGGCAATCCGCCGTTGAAAACGAGGGGCTAAGGCCGGGCGATCGCGTTGCGATAATGGTGCGCAACTCGATGGAGTGGGTCTTTTTCGACCAAGCCACGCTTGCTACCGGGCTTGTGGTGGTGCCTATCTACCTGAAGGAAAGCCACGAGAATATCATCCACATGATGGGCGATTCCGGGGCAAGGCTCCTCATAATAGAAGACATCGAATCATGGGACGCTTTGGCTCCCATTCATGGCAAATTGCAAAACCTTGTGCGGGTGCTGGTAGTGCGCCCATTTGCCGGTGCGCCCAAAAAAGGCTTAGTCCGCTACATAGACGATTGGATATGCCACGAAGACCTAGAGTTCGTTATCCACGATGGCATCACGCCGCAAAGCCTTGCCACGATAGTTTATACATCCGGCACCACCGGATTGCCAAAGGGCGTAGCGCTTACCCACCATAACATGGTTTACGATGCGTGGGCCGGGTTGCAGCATTTCGACGTTTATCGGGAGGACATGTTCCTTTCCTTCCTGCCGCTTACGCATATGTTCGAACGCACTGCGGGTTATTACCTACCGATGATGGCCGGTTCCACCGTTTGCTATGCGCGTAGCGTAAAGACGATAGCGGAGGACATGCTAAGCCAAAAGCCGACGCTGGTTATATCGGTGCCGCTTGTGTTCCAGAGGATATACGAAAAGGTGCAAGTGCAGGTGTCGCGCGCATCGGCAGTGAAGAAGTTTATTTTCAACCTGGCATTGCATGTGGGTTGGAACCGGTTCTAGCATATGC
>JAHFEI010000381.1 GCA_023248615.1 Nitrospinales bacterium
CACGGTCTGCGCAAGGCTGGAATACTCAAACCGCACGAATTGGGAAAAATCCTGAAGGGGCTGAAATCCATTTTTATCGAAATAGAAAAAGGCGCATTCAAGTTCCGCGTGGAGGACGAGGATATCCACATGAACATCGAGCGCCGACTGAAGGAAAAAATCGGCTCTCTTGCCGGAAAGGTGCATACCGGAAGAAGCAGGAATGACCAGGTTGCGACCGATGTCCGGCTCTACACTCGTGAAAAAAGCAGGCTCATCGCGGCACTTTTGATGCAACTGCAAAAGGCGCTACTGGAAAAGGCGGAAAAGAGTGTGGATGATTTCATGCCTGCGTACACTCATCTACAGCAGGCCCAGCCCATACGGGTGGCACACTGGTACCTGGCGTATATGGAAATGTTCCGGCGGGACGAAGCGCGGTTTATGGATGCTGCGGATAAGGCCAACGTGATGCCGCTCGGCTCCGGAGCGCTGGCGGGAAACAACTACGGCATTGACCGGGAGTTCACCGCAAAGTTGATGGGCTTTTCGGCAATAACACAAAATTCGCTGGACGGCGTATCGGATCGCGATTTTGCGATGGAGTTCTGTTTCGCAGTATCGGTGCTATTCCTGCATCTTTCGCGTTTTGCGGAGGAACTGATAATCTACACGTCAAGCGAGTTCAACGCGGTAATCCTGCCAGACGAGTATTGCACCGGGTCTAGCATCATGCCGCAAAAAAAGAACCCCGACCTGCTGGAGCTTTTCCGTGGAAAGGCTGGCAGGGCCGCCGGGAACCTTATGAACCTGATGATGATTTTAAAAGGGCTTCCGCTTGCCTACAACAAGGATATGCAAGAAGACAAGATTCCTCTCTTCGACAGCGCGGAACAGGCTCTTGCCGCCCTGCCGCTTGCGGCGGGATTGGTGAAGAAAATGAAGTTCAATAAAAAACTGCTGGAAAAACGGCTGGCGGAAGGTTTCCTTACCGCAGTAGACCTTGCGGACTATCTTGTATTAAAAGGAATGCCGTTTCGTGACGCGCATCACGTTGTGGGCGCCATCGTGCGCGAGTGCGAGGAAAAAGGCATATTCCTCGGCGGGCTTACAGTGGCGGCGCTGAAAAAACATTCGAAGCTATTCGGAAAAGACGCCCTTAAATGCGTAGACCCGACCGCCTCCCCCGACAGGAAAAAAGGGACGGGCTGCACCTCACGCAACGAAATTTTGAAACAGATTAAAAGGTTGGGAAAAGAGTTCCGGTGAAATCCGCAACAGCCCGTGCCGTTTTGGTTTTAATGGCCACCTTGGCGCTGGGCGCATCGCTTTCGGCCTGCGGGCTTAAGGCCTCGCCCCAACCTCCAAAGGAACAGGAACGGCCTACCACTTCAAAATAGCCTGTCTTTGCTCGCCTATAGGCGGTTTTTAAGCTATCTGGGAATTGAGGTCATAGTCCCCAGTTGGAGAGTTCCTCCAAAAAAGGATAGTTGGTGAGGTCGTACTGGATAGGGGTAACTGTAACATACCCTTCCTTTACCCGCATGATATCCACGCTTGGGTCTTCATCGTGCGTGTTCATATTTCCGCCCTGCCAATAGTAGTCCATCCCGCGCAGGTCGGAACGCTTATCGAATGCCACATCGAATACGCAGTGGCTTTGACGGCAAACTTTGACTCCCTTGATATTTTTTTCTTCCATCGCCGGGATGTTGACATTCAACAGAGTGCCGTGCGGTAGCCCCTTTTCCACCACCCTCTTCGCTATATGTAGCCCGTATTTCACGGCAACGCTAAAATCGGTATCCCTTTCAAACGTGCAAAGCGAAAGCGCGACAGATGGGACGCCAAGGATAGTACCTTCCGTGGCGGCGGACACGGTGCCTGAGTAAATGATATTCGTGGCAAGGTTGGCGCCGTGGTTTACGCCGGAAATAAGGATATCCGGCGTTTTGGGCATCAAAGCCTTAAGGGCTATCTTCACGCAATCGGCAGGCGTGCCATCAACGGCGAAGCCAAACTTTTTGCCGTGGTCGGTTACTTCCCGAACCCGTAGCGGGTGCGCTATGGTGATAGCATGCCCTACCGCGCTCCGCTCCATCTCCGGAGCGACCACAACAACGTCGCCTATAGTCTTCAACCCTTTGTACATCGCCCGTATGCCGGGGGCGTTTATTCCGTCATCG
>JAHFEI010000079.1 GCA_023248615.1 Nitrospinales bacterium
GCCGCACATGGTCAAAAAGTCGCCACCCAGAAAAAAATAAGTGTAATGCTTAATCTTTCCAAGGGTGAGATACTTCGCTGGCGCTCAGGATGGCTAAGGGGGCAGGATTACAAGGAGCGCCCAATGGTTCCGGGTTTTTCAACGCCCTGTTAAAACTTTTGCCAGCAGTTCTGCGGTGTGCAGAACCTTCACGCCAGGGGCATACCGCGCCATTAAATCCATCAACTGCATCTGGCAGGACGGGCATTCGGTAACGACTATTTGCGCCCCGCTTGCCATGATATTTTGCGCCTTACGTTTTCCTATTTCCAGCGAGTCGGCGTAAAAGCTGGCGCTAAATGTCCCCGCGCCGCCGCAACAGGCGTTCGCATCCGCCATCTCGACATATTCCACCCCCGGCAATTTCTGAAGCAATCGGTGCGGCTCGGCCACCACTTTCATCCCGCGCGACAGGTGGCATGGGTCGTGGTAGGTGACTTTTATTTTCGGCTCCGCGCCGGTGGGTGCCGGGATTTTCGGCATAAGCCTGTCCACCAGCAGTTTTTGGAAATCGATAATTTTTGCGGAAAATTTTTGCGCGTCCGCGCCGCCAAGCAGTTCGGGATATATTTCCTTTAAGACCGAGCCGCAGGTGGCGCAGGAAGTGACGATATAATCCACTTCCATCGCCATAAACGCCTTAAGGTTTTTTTCCGCCATTAACCCGGCGTTTACCATGTCGCCCGAAAAATATGCTGGCGCTCCGCAACAGACCTCATCTTTTACCAGTAGCACATCGGCTCCGGCGGAAGAAAGTATCCCTATCACCCCGCGCCCGCTTTTTTGGAAAACCCAGTCCGCCATGCACCCGGTAAAGTAGGCTACGCGCATAAGCCGCTTCCCGGCGGCGGGCACAACCTGCGGATATTCGCTTTTCAGGCTGGTGGTAAAAAATTCCGGCAGTATCTTCTTATCCCCTCCAACGGTGAATTTCCCCATCCCCGGCAACCACGGCAAGATGGAAAAAAGGCGCGACCCTATTTTCATGGCCGCCGCAAGGAACGGCATAGCCAGCCGGTTTGGCAAAATTTTGGCGAAAATAAAATTGCGGATAAACCCGCCGCCGATGCCCTTGCGCACTTCGTTCCGCGCGGCGACGATAACCTTTGCAGGGTCTGCCCCGGCAGGGCAGGCCTGCGTACACGCCATGCAAGTTAGGCAGTGGTCGAACTTTTGCGCCAATTCGGGGCTGGGTGGAAGTTCACCTTTTAGCAATGCCTGCGCCAGCAGAACTTTCCCGCGCGCGGCATCATGCTCGTACCTGCTGAGGGTGTATGTGGGGCAATCCGGGTGGCACCCGCCGCACAACACGCACTTGTTGATAAGCGGTTCGAGTTCTTTCAGTTCTTTCGGCATGGGTGATAGTTTAACATGTCGGCGGTGGTACACCCGTTTGCTCCTGTAAGTTTAGGACACTTTCCGCTTTCAGAGATGACGGTATTCCCGTAAGCCGCCACAGAAACATAATGGCTCCTGCACAAAATCGTTACTGGGACACGCTAACGGTTGGTGAGTTTGACATTTTTTACCGCCCCTAATAATATGGTCTTCGTTGGTAGGGCTTCCGGTAAACTCGGCAACCCGCGCAAGGCGATTGAGAAGCAAGGGACTCGAAAGTATCTGTACGAGCTTGCACCTCATAACAACTGAGTAGGTTAAATAATGAAACCTTTCGTAAGGGCAAAAAATTATGAACCCCATCTTGATATTTTCTGGAGAAGAAACAAAAACTCTGCTTTGTGAGGGAACGGCGGAATTAAAAATTGATGAAACCTCATTCGAGGGAAGTGGGCAGGTGTGGTTCGAATTGCTACCACGTCCTCACATTTATCATTTAGGAATATTCAAGGATGAAAGCCATTCCGTAGCGGCTCCTTTGATCTTCAATCCACAGGCTATTTTGAAGTATTTATTTAATAAATGCGAAGTTGAAGGTTTTCAAATATCAGGGAGATGTGAGTTAGGAAGTGAAAAGACTATCGTTAAATGGCAACCAAGCAAAGAAACATTTCTGGGGTTGGGTGGGGATGCTACCCAATTGAGCGAGGTGGTATTCCATCTATTTAACTTTGCAAAAATAATTGGACCCCGGCGGCATAGAGAGCAAAGAGGAAACTTAACAAAGGCCATTGAATGCGTTTCCCTCCAATCTGATTTTTGGAAAGTGGATATAGAATCCTTATTTGAAACCGATGACCGTCTTAAGAAGCTTAAGGAAGAGGGCGGGCATCGGCTTACACATACTGGAAGTATAAAACGCTCAGATGGAACCACCTTTTCAGGGAAGGAGGTAAATGATGTTATCACGATGCTTAAATTTTTTTTATCTTTTGCAAAGGGTGGATGGAGTGAACCGATATGCGCCGTAGGTTATGATGCAAATAGCAACCGTGCTTGGGAATCTTACAATTCACCACATGAATCTTGGATTAATCCATACTCTTGGTTTGACCCGCACAATAGCCAGCAATTAACTGATCTTTGGAAAGGCTTTACAGCCCGCTGGGCCAATGAAGACTGGCGCGAAGCTTTAGTGGAGGTTATCTACTGGTATTTGAATTCCAATAATACTTCGCGTGGAATAGATGCGGGTATTATTTTGACACAAACTGCTATTGAAAGGCTTTCCTATGAATTCGCCGTTAAAGAAAAGCGGCTTGTGGAGATTCAAGGATTCCAAGACCTTCGGGCTTCAGACAAATTCCGTTTGCTGTTTTCTTCACTTGGGATATCTCTTGACATTCCAGGCGAAGCACCTGAATTGCAAAAGCATGCAAAGAAATTCAACTGGGTCGATGCTCCCCATGCACTGACAGAGGTTAGGAATTCTCTGGTTCATCCTGAGAACAAACGCCGGGGTCATCTTGATAAGGTATTTTATGAGGCTTGGAATTTGGGCTTATGGTATTTGGAAATGGGGATTTTGGCCATTTGTAATTACTCAGGAACTTACGGCAACCGTTTGAAAACGACACGCTCTTTAGGGACGGTTGAAAAAGTGCCATATAACACTTGAATTCATTCTGAAATGTCAGGAATTCTGGTAGTGGGCTATCAGCGCATCCGCATCGTGGTGGTTTATCTTCTCGCCGGATAGCACATATTGCAACATGTAGCCTAGCGTTGAGCCAACCGTATCCACATCCCTGAAGAGGATGGCGTTCACCTGCTCGCTGGCGCAGTCTGTAAAGACTTTCACCACTTTGTGTTCTATGTGTTCAGCTACTTTTTTCATATTTATCAACCGTCCCTTTCTATCTGGCTTACTTATCGGATTTCCATCAAACGGGCTTTA
This sequence comes from Nitrospinales bacterium, assembly GCA_023248615.1. Taxonomy (GTDB): domain Bacteria; phylum Nitrospinota_A; class UBA7883; order JACRGQ01; family JACRGQ01; genus JAHFEI01. The sequence goes on from JAHFEI010000079.1 coordinate 3,335, forward strand.
GCCCGCCGATTGCCGATGCACTATACCAGATAACAGGTGCATAAGTTATTCCACTTGGCGTTTCGCCAACTGTTCGCTTATCTGGGCGGCTGTTTGCGGGTCGAGACTGGAAAGAATCTTTGAGGAATTCTTTGTTTTCATTGCCATTAGCACCTTAAGCGCGATAGCGCGATCCATAGCTTTCAGCCTTTGCGCCGCTTCCGCAGGCGGCATGATGGAGTATGCTTTTGTCAGGTTGGCGACATTTTTTGCCTCCAGGTCGTCACGCATTTTGACGACTTCTTCCAGCTTTACCTGTGTGCGTTTCAGTTCGTCTATTTTCTTTTGCACATCCTGCTCCAGGGCCAGCAGTTGCCCCTCTTTGGCTTTTACGATCTCTTCCCTTCTATCCAGATCCTCCTGCTTTTTTTGCAGGTCTTTGCCCATTTCCAGGCTGATGGTCTCTTGCGGCGTCGGTTTTGCCCCAGCTTGCGCGTCACCGGCAGGCGCGGCATCCGCCGCCACTGCAAACGGTATCTTCACAAAGCCCATGTTGGCGGCAATCGCCAGCGCCGCTACCATGATGACTGAAAGGAATATCAGCTTTCGTAGCACTGCGCCTCCCGGAACCACATCTGTGTCGCGGTCTCATCTAGGAAAATCCTTTCCCGGCGTTGTTCTTCTTTTGTGTAATTTTCCTGAAGCCTATCGCGATAAACCTCCAGCACTTTCCTTCGCTTAAGGTACTCCTGAAGTTCCAACTGTTTCGCGCGGAGCCTATCCATCACGTTTGCCAGTTCTTTATTTTTCCATTCTATGTCCAGATCGCGTCCGCTAAGGAAATCCTCGTACAGTTTCAGCAATTTCACGTCGTTGGTCGTGCGCGCAACTTCGGTAAGCGCCTGCGCGTTTTCTTCGCGTCCCGCTATCAACGCCGCCAGCGATTCGCGCACCACCATCAGGTCCTGGTTAACTAGCGCAAGCTCCCTTTGTTTTTCTTCTTCCTGCCTCTTGCGATGTTCCAGGACGCTTTGCAGTTTAAATTTAAACATAAATCAGAAAATCTCCGAAAGCATTCTAAGCGAATTATCGAAATCGGTATGCTCTTCCATCCCCTGTTCCAGGTAGGCGTTTATGGCGCCCACTTTTTGTATGGCGTAATCAATATCCGGGTTGGAGCCTTTCACATAGGCGCCGATGTTAATCAGGTCTTCTGCGTCTTTGTACACGGCAAGCGTGCGGAAAAGTTTTTTCGCCAGCGTGCCGTGCTCCGGCGCGGTTACGTCCATCATTACGCGGCTTATGGAATGCAACACATCAATGGCGGGGTAATGCCCACGCGCGGCAAGCGCACGTGAAAGCACTATATGCCCATCCAGTATGGCGCGGGATGCGTCCGAAATCGGCTCGGTAAGGTCGTCGCCTTCCACCAGCACCGTGTAGAGTCCCGTGATGCTTCCCTCACCCTCGCTCCCCGTTCCGGCCCGCTCCAGCAGGCGCGGCAAAAGCGCAAAAACCGATGGGGTGTAGCCTTTCGTAGCCGGTGGCTCGCCGATGGAAAGCCCTATCTCCCTTTGCGCCATGGCGAAACGGGTAAGCGAATCCACCATTAACAGCACGTCTTTTCCCTGCTTGCGGAAATACTCCGCTATCGCCGTCGCCGTATACGCGGCGCGAAGGCGCACCAGCGGGGTGTTGTCCGATGTTGCCGTTACCAGCACGGAGCGTTTAAGCCCCTCTTCGCCGAGATTTTTCTCTATGAACTCCCGGACTTCCCTTCCGCGTTCGCCGATGAACCCAATCACCGCCACATCCGCGTTTGTGTACTTTGCTATCATGCCCAGCAACACCGATTTGCCCACGCCGGTGCCTGCCATTATTCCTACCCTTTGTCCCCTGCCGCACGTCAGCAACCCGTTGATGGCGCGTATGCCAAGGTCTAGCGGCTCTTTTATCCGCTTGCGGCTTATCGGGTTTATCGGGTCGGCGTACAGCGGCATTTCATCGCGGCAACGAAGCGGCCCAAGCCCGTCTATCGGCCTGCCCATGCCATCCAAAACGCGGCCCAAAGTCGTCTCGTCCACTTTCACGGTCGCCTTGCCTTGCAATGCCTCTATGCGGCATCTGGGAGATATGCCCTGCGGCGCCGAGAGCGGCATCATCAATACACGACCATCGCGAAAACCGACAACCTCCGCCTCCACCGGTGCGCTACCCTCTCGCGGGATAATGCGGCACATGGAGCCAACGGGAACATCGGGGCCGTCTCCTTCGATAACTAACCCGATGATGCGCGTAACCTCGCCTACCGGAACGATATCGCGTGACGCGGCAACGGCGGCGCGGTACTTTGAAAGGTCTATGTTCATCGCCTATTTCTCTATCTGGCTTTTCAGGCTCTCGCGGATGTTCATAAGCCTGTTTTCCACCGTAGCGTCCAGAACGCCTATGTTCGTTTCCATAATGCAACCGCCGGGGATAACCGCCGGGTCGGACTTCAGTTCGACATTTTCTATTACCTCCGTCTCGCGCAGGAGGTCTTCTTTCATGGTGGCGGCCATTTCCATATCCGCCGGGTTTAGGCGTATAGATATCGCCTGCTTTGTGTGTAGCCCCTGCACCGCCTTGCGTATCACGCCAGAGATGACGCTTTTATCCTGCTGCAACTCGCGGCAGACTATCTCCGAGGCAATTAGGGTCGTAAGGTCTATCATCTCCTTTTCGGCCTTGCCGTAAAAATCGTTCCGCGCACCGGACAGCAGTTCCACCCCTTCCTTCAGGGCGCCCATCAGCGCAGTGGCCGCAACTATGCTCTCTTCCCTGCCTTTTTGGAGTCCGGCCTCAAACCCCCTTAGCGACGCTTCCTGCTCGATGGCCTGCACACGCGCTTCCGCGTCGCGCATTATCGCATCCGCCTCGTCGGTGGTTTTCTTCAGTATCTCGTCGCGCCGATAACCGCCGCCGTACTCGAAATCGAAGCCGCCCAATATGAACTCATCCATCTCGACAGTGCGCTCGGCATTGTCCGGCCTGAATTCCTCTTGGCGTACGCGTTTTTTCTGCTCCTCCGCCACCACCTCTTCGGTGAAGCTGGCCAAGTTGAAAGCCGGAAACTCCTTGGCCTTTGCGCCGCCGATAACTTTAAACAAGTTCCTCGCCTCCGCCAGCCAACACTACCTTGCCTTCCTCTTCGAGCTTCTTCACTGTGCGTATGATGCCTTGCTGCGCCTTTTCGACATCCGACAGTTTCGACGGCCCAAGCGAGGCCAAATCTTCCCGCAACATGTCCGCCGCGCGCTTGGACATATTGTGCATTATCTTTTCCTTCAGGCTTTCCGAGGCGGTCTTCAGTGCAAGTACCAGGTCTTCCCTGGAAACATCCTTGAGGATGACCTGCATGCCCTTGTCGTCCACATCGAGAAGATCCTCGAACACGAACATCAGGTTCCGTATCCCTTCCGCAAGCTCCGGGTTTACGCCGTCTATCTCGGCCATTATCGCCATCTCCATGTTGTGGTCGAGGTTGTTCACTATTTCGGCCACAGCGTCAACACCGCCAAGCCTGCTCCCTTCCATCGCGCCAGCGCTCTGGAACTCGGTGGCAAGCGCCCTGTCCAAGTCCGCCACCACGCTAGGAGTCACCCTTTCCATGGTGGCTATCCTAAGGATGATTTCAGAACGAAACCTGTCCGGCAGGTTCTTCAGTATTTCGGCGGCCTGCGAAGCATCCAGGTGGGCCAGCACAATAGCGGCCGTCTGCGGATATTCGTTGCGCAGGAAGTTCGCCACAGTTTTCGGGTCCAGATGCCGGATGGCCTCCAGCCCGCCGCCCAGTTCTTCCGTCTGGCCTGGCGTGGCAATTTTGCCAAGTATCTCGGTCACTCTTGCGGGATCCATAGTCCGCTCGAGCATTTTTTTCAGGTACTCGCGTCCGCCAGCAAGCATACCCCCTTCGCCGCCTTCCAGCGCTTCATAGAAATCGCGCACAACCATCTCTATCGAAGAAGGCTCCACATTGTCCATGAAGGACATGTAGTTACCAACCTGCTGTATCTCTTTTTCGTTCAGTTCCGTAAGCACTTTGGACGCAAGGCTATCCCCCAACGATATCATCAACACGGCGACCTTTTCGGCCCCCGTAAGGCCTGCTACTCCACCTCTTCGTGCCATATCTTTCCTCCTGCCCCTATTTTACGCTTTTGACTTCTTAAGCCACAACCTGATTAGCTCGGCTGCTTGCTGCGGGTTGTCGGATATAAGCTCGGTAACCCGCTTGCGATAATCCAGCTTCTCCGCCTTCGGCGCGCTTATTGAGTTCAGTTCCTGCTCCATTTGCGATACGGTCTGCGGATACGTCCTCAGCTCTTCCACCTCTTTGCTAGACGTGGTGATGGCGCGTACCAGCGGGCGGAGCAGGAAGAGGAATATCATCAGGCCAGCCACGCCCATGCCAGCGTACTTGATAATTGTAAGCTGGAACTCCCTTTGGGCTTCCGTATCCAGCTTGCCAGCTTCTTCCATAAGCGGCGTTTCGTCGAACTGCATGCTCTCCACAGTTACGAGATCCTGCCGGTTCGTATCGAAACCTATAGCCGTGCGCACCAGGCTCTGAAGGGTCGTCTTCTCTGCGGCGCTTATCGGCTGGAATTCCCTTACGCTCTTGCCATCCGCACCCTTTACTTCCTTATACTTGCCATCCACCATCACGGCAACGGAAAGCTTCTTGACTTGTGTGCTTGGCTCTACGATGGTCTTTACCACCTTG
>JAHFEI010000080.1 GCA_023248615.1 Nitrospinales bacterium
TGCGTTGTCTGCGACTGTGGGCGCCGATATTTACCAAGGTACGCCGAACAGCTTTTTCGGAAGGTTGAACGACGCGACTGCTTTCTTCACCGAACTGCGCTGGGGATTTTGACGGCGAAGGCAGGAAATGGGCAGTCCGCCTTCTACCGGGCGTCCAATTGTGCCCTGTGGCTATTTGGGCGAGCTAGTAGGTGACGTCGAAAGAGTCGAATTCGCCGACGTAGTTTTCCCAATTCACCAGCACCGATTTTACATGCGCGGCGGGCGGTCCCTGCCAGCACCATTCGACAAGTTTTTCTATTGCCGGTTTTCCCCCTTCAGCCACTATCTCCACTCCGCCGTCCGGCATGTTGCGCACCCATCCCGCAAGGCTCAGCGCCGTTGCGGTTTCGGCGGCTGTGGCGCGGTAAAAAACGCCTTGCACCCTTCCCTTTATTATCAGGTGTACGCGGGCTTTGTCTTTCACGAACAGGCCTCCTCGATTTCGTCTATCACCATCCGGGCGGCCTTTAGCGGGTTGGGAGCGCCGAGTATCGGCCTGCCGACTACGATGTAGTCCGCGCCGTTTTTTATTGCATCAAGCGGGGTGGCAATCCGTTGCTGGTCGTTTTTTGCAGACCATGCGGGGCGCACGCCGGGGGTGACGATAAGGAAATAGTCGCCAAACTCCCTGCGCAGTTTCGCCGCTTCCATAGGGGAGGCTACAACGCCATCTGCCCCCGCATCCAGCGCCATCCGGCACAGCCGCAACACAGTTTTTTCAACTCCACCGCTAAATCCTATTTTCTTCAGTTCCTGCTCCGTGAACGATGTGAGGATAGTCACGGCGAGTAGCTTTGGCGGGTTCTTCAGTTTTTTAAGCGACTGTGCGCAATGCGCTATTGCGGCAGGCCCGGATAGCGCATGGATGTTCACCAGGAGAGGTTTTAGCGCCGCCGCCGATTCCAGCGCGGATGCCATGGTGTTCGGGATATCGAAAAACTTCAGGTCCAGAAAAACCTTTGCCCCTGCGGAGTTCACTTTTTTCAGCGTTTCCGGCCCGGCGGCGGTAAACAGTTCGCTCCCCACCTTGAAGTGTTTTACAACCGGCGAAAGCTTTTTAAGCCATTTAGCCGCTTGCGCCATTGTCGGCACGTCCAGGGCCACGATGAGCCTTTCCTCAGGCTTTATCTTTTTCAACCTTCCTCCTTCCGAACAGGTAGATATACACGAGGCTTATCTCGTACAGCACAATAAGCGGCAGGGACGTGAGCGTTTGGTTTATTACGTCTGGCGTGGGCGTGACAATGGCTCCGATGATGAATGCCACAACTATCCAGTAGCGGCGGAAGTTCCGTAGCGCATCCAGCGAGACCAGCCCGACTGCGTGGATGAAAACCACAACCAGCGGCAACTCGAACACCAGGCCGAACACCAGCATCATGGAGAGGCAGAAGCTCATATATGCATTTACCGATATCATCGGGGTCATCACGTCGCCGCCGTACGACATGAGAAACTGGATGGCGAACGGTAGCACCACGAACCAGCAAAATGCCACGCCGACAAAAAACAGTACGCTTGCCGAAACAATGACAGGCGCGGCAAAACGTTTTTCCTTTTCCACCAAGCCGGGCGCGATGAACGACCATAGCTGGTAAACGATTACAGGTACGCTGATAGCCAGCGCCGCGTAGAATGCGATGTTCATGTACGCCATCAGCGCTTCCATCGGCGTAAGGAATACCATCTTGGCGCCCAGCATGCGGGCGAATGGCGTGAGCAGCTTGTCCGACACCGCGTAGCAGCCGATGAAGGCCGCGCCGAGGAAAACCACGCAGAAAATAAGCCGTGTGCGTAGCTCCGCCAGGTGTTGTGTGAACGGAACCTTCTCCCCCGACCCGAGTTTCCGTATCACAGTTTTTTTCCGTAAAACATAACAATGGGGTATTTTACCCCAACGGCGGGTTATTGTTGCCCAAAATGGAGATAGCCGCCGGGATAAGCCGCGAAGCCGTTATGTTTTGGCCGGTAGCCTTAAGTAGGGAGGGTAAATCCCGACGTTTCTGCGGTAAACTGTTCCCATGTCGGACAGATGGGGCTTGGGGCATTTTCTTGCCGTCTCGGTCGTGCTACACACGATGGCGGCGCTTTTTACCGCGTTTATAAACACCGCTCCGGTTATAACCATTCCGCAGGTCATCAGGGTATCTATCGTGGCGGATACCGCGCCGAGGGCGAATGATGATTTCCAACACGGGAAGATAATGGATGCGCCTCCGCCGAAAAAGACGCCGCCAAGGGAGATGCCGGAAAAGGCGGACATTCTTGCCTCTTTTGATGCGCGTGCTAGGGCGCGTAAACAGGGGGACGGATTGGCGCTTCGTCCAAGCGCCCGTCCGGAGGAGATGAAGGTTGCGCAATACGCCGCCGCAAAGCGGAGGCACAAACAATCATCGGACAGCCCGAAAGCGAGCGGCGAAGTGCGGACTACTGTGACGGAAAACCGGTTTTCGGAAGTGGAGCTTGCTTCCGCCCAGCATGACAAGGGGGGTGAGGTCGCGCCTGTCCAGCCGGACACGCGGACAAAAACCGAGCGCGAAACAAAAAAGGAGCAGCGCGCACTGAGTGCCGAAGATGTGGATAGCTTTGCCGTATCAAGCCCTGCGGGCGTACTGGAAACTGACAGCGAGATAGTTATCCCGTTCAATACGCGCAAATTCGATTACATGGAATATTTCTCGTCGTTGCGCCACTCGGTGGAAAGCATTTGGAGTTACCCAAACGAAGCCATGGAAAGCGGCACGGGTGGGAAGGCGTTGTTACGGTTTACCCTGGATAGGAGCGGCAACCTAGATGAAGTAAAGGTAATCGCCACATCCGGCGCCCAGGCGCTGGATAACGCCGCAGTCGACGCTGTGCGCCGGTCGGCCCCATTCAAGCCGTTCCCGGATAATCTGGATAAACTAAAGATACATATCGTAGCTACGTTCAACTACACGCCGCAGTACGGCAAGATTCCCTGAAAAACTTTTTGGCGGCCACTTGATGAAAATTTCCGGTGCGCAGGTTTTTGATCCGGCTTCTTCCATTGTGGGAGAGGTGCGCGATATCCACATTTCCGGCGGATTGGTATCGGACGCGCCGTGTGGCGGGGAAACGCTGGATGCCACCGGGTGCGTAGTTATGGCAGGGTGGATAGATATGCATGCCCATCCTCTTGCGGTGTCGCGCTTGTTCGCGCTTACCGGAGCGGGGGAACTGGCGGAGTGGGGAGACTTTGGAGCCATTGCAAGGGAATACCTTTCCCTCGGCATAACGTTTTTTGTCGAGGCCGGGCTTGGCGCGGATGAAGCCGAAGACGCAGGGTGGAAATGTGCGGGCGGGAAAATCGGCTACGGCCTGCTTCGCCTTGCCAATGGCGGCGGCGTGGAAGACGATAGCGGCTTTATAGGGCGAAAATTTATCGGGGAAAAAGGCGTGGAGGATTTTCTCCGCCATCCGCCAGGCGCCAATACGTCGCATGTACACTTGCCCCATCTGGCGAAGGGCGATTCGCTTTCCATACTTAAAAGTTTTCTGGAAAAACTTTCGGGCAGGAGGTGCCACCTTTCGCACCTGTCTCACTACGCTTTCGAATCGCGTGGTGGCAGGTTGCTTCCCGCCGGGCGCAAGGCCGCAAAAGCGTTGGCGGCGCATCCGAACGTAACTTTTGATTGCGGCCCGGTGGTATTCGGCCCGGCGCTTACATTTACGGTGGACGACGAACTGGCTGGAAGGGTTTCCAAAAGCGGGGGCGGCCCGCTTGTGCGGCACGAAAAAAGCCGCTTTGCCGCATCGCCGTATATGTTCAGGAAAGAAAGTTATGTCGATTCGCTTTTATGGCTCAACGCAATGGAGATGTTGCTTTCGGCGGAGGATATCCGGCAGTTTGCTCTTGCCATAGATTTTCCGTCTGGCGGGGCGATAAGTGGATATCCTTTTATCGTTGCTTGCCTTATGGACAGCCAAAAGCGCAACCGGTTCATGGAAACGATAAACCAGGAAGCGGTGGTCGCCAGCGCGTTGGGCAGTATAGGGCGCGAGTTTTCGTTGTCGGAAATTGTGGAAATAACGCGCACCGCTCCCGCAAGGATATGCGGGCTTCCGCAAAGGGGCGGCCTGATGCCCGGGTCTGTGGCGGATATCGTAGTGTACGAAAAATCGGCGGATATCGAGCGGATGGTTGCCAATCCGCGCTATGTGATACTGGGCGGCGAGGTTATCATTGAAAGGGGAATATGGAAATAAACGGCGTAACTATCGAGGACACCCAAGCAGAGGCTTTTGAAATGGCGTTTGTGCGGCTGGTGGTTACGGGCCGTAGCGGCAAGTGGGCTTCGGATTCCGCCACGGCGGCTGTCGGCTGTGCCACATCCATTATTGGGTGCGGGTGCGAGGCGGGGTTTGAGGCGCGAAGGGATGATTTTAAAACGCCGGATGGGCGGCCCGGCCACGAGCTTTTATTTTTTGCGCGTACGCGGGAGAAACTGGAAAAGGAGCTTATCAAGCGGGTGGGGCAAACGCTTTTGCCAACGCCCACCGTCGCGGGCTTCAACGGCCTTGCGGCTGGCGCGGATTACGAGTTGGGTACCAAGATAGGTTTTTTCGGCAACGGGTTCCAAAAAGAGGAAAAACGCCACGGCAGGGATTGCGTGGTGGTGCCGATTGCTTCCGGCGAGTTTCTAATCGAAAAAACTGTAAAGGTGGGGCAGGGCGTTGGCGGCGCGAACTTCTGGATTTTTGCATCGAGCCAAAAGACGGGGCTGAGGGCGGCTGAAAAAGCGGTGGAGGCTATAGGCGGCATGCCGGGGCTAATACTTCCGTTTGCCGGCGGAGTGGTGGCGGCGCCTAGCAGGGTTGGCTCCAAATACGAGTTTTTATCCGCATCCACACAGGAAGATTTTTGTCCCACCATCCCGGAAAACAAAAACCCTTCCCGAAAGTTGCCGAAAGGGGTGGAAGCGGTGTTTGAGGTGGTGATAGACGCTGTAACGATAGATATCGCGCAAAGGGCGATGGCGGCTGGCATCCGCGCGGCATGTGCGGGTGGCGTGGTGAAAATCGGCGCGGCAAACTTCGGCGGTAAACTGGGGGACATCAATCTCCCGCTACGCTCCGTTTTGGAAAAATATCCCGCCTGAATTGGGAATCCACCCAAAACCGTTCCGTGGCTACGGCTTGGCACTGAGTATCCAGAAGGATACGCTATGGCTGGTGGAAAGCCGTAAGCGGGTATTGCATGCCGTTGGGCTGAAAATGGCGGTTCTTCCTTCCTGATGGTGGGATGAATTAAGTATGGCGCTCCCGGAAACAAAAACCAAATAAACTTACGCTTCCGGTTTTTTCAGGTCTATGCCGAGTTTTTTGATTTTGTACCAGATGCTCCGTTCCGAGATTCCCATCTCCTGCGCGGTTTTATTCTGCTTCCAGCGGTTTCGCTCCAGCGAGGCCAGCAACAGCCTGCGCTCATAATCGGCGACAACCTCGTCCAGGTTTTTTCCGTTGCTACTGCCCGGTTCGGGAATCTCTTGTAAATCCGGTTCCGGCGCGAAGGCAATCTCGCCGATGTCGGCAAGGGATATGGCGTCGTTTTCCGATGTTCCCACGGCGCGCTCAATAGTGTTTTCCAGTTCGCGGATATTGCCAGGCCAGGGGCGGTGGCGAAGGTGCTCCACCACTCGCGGATCCATCTTTTTCAGCGGTACTCCGTTTTCCTCACAGTATTTTTTCACAAAGTGTTCCGCCAGCATCTGTATGTCCTCCACCCTTTTCGCCAGCGGCGGCATGTGGATGTGGAACACGTTCAGCCGGTAAAAGAGGTCGGAGCGGAATTTTTTATCCGTTACTGCCTGCGCGATGTCTATATTGGTGGCGGCTATCACGCGGATATCCACCTTTTTCGCTTTGGAGGAGCCGATGCGCTCCACCTCGCGCTCCTGCAGGGCGCGTAGCACTTTTGCTTGTGTGGCTACGCTCATCTCGCCTATTTCGTCCATGAACAGGGAGCCGCCGTCGGCCAGCTCGAATTTCCCGGCGCGGGCGGATACGCCGGTGGCGATGTTTTTTTCGATGCCGAAAAGTTCCGCCTCCAGCATCGATTCCGGTATCGCGGCGCAGTTTATCTTTATGAAAGGGCCGCTGGCGCGGCTGGAGTTGTAGTGCGCGGCGCGGGCTATAAGCTCTTTGCCGGTGCCGGATTCGCCGGTAATCAATATTGTCGATTTTGTTTTTATAGCGCGGTTGAGTATGGAAAAAACGTCTTCCAAAGCACCAGAGCGGCCAATGATGCTGTCGAACCGGTACCGCTTGCCAAGCTCCTCTTTCAGCCGCAGGTTTTCGTCCTTCAGGCGCACCTGCTCGGCGATTTTATCCATCAGGCTGAAAAGTTCGTCCGCATCCACCGGCTTCGTAAGGTAGTAGTAGGCTCCCGACTGCATAGCCTGCACTGCGTCGCTTGTCTCGCGCGAGGCGGTGAGGATGATGACCGGCAGTTCCGGCTGGCGCTCGTGGAAGCGTTTCATCAGTTCGACGCCTGTCATGCCCGGCATGTAAAAATCCACTATCGCCATGTCCGGTTGCACGTCCTCGAAGTTTGCAATCGCATCCTGCGTGGTGATGTGCGGGAACACCTTATGCTTTTTCAGGGACAGCAATTCCTCTACGGATTTGAGGACATTTATGTCGTCGTCCACAGTGATTATTTTTACGCCCATCGGGGGATATTCTATCCCGGAAAAAACAGCGATGATATGCCGAAATTTTGGGGCGGTGTTTTACGGACAAAACCGCCTATGCCCCTCCCGCCAATCCGGGCCGCCAACCGGCGCCAAACCGCAAAAACCTGCTAAAGGTAATTGTCTATTATGTGTTCCGATATCTCCCGTATGGAAAGCACGGACTTCAGGTCTTTGTTGTCGTCCACCACCACGATGTGGCGGAATTGGTTTGGTTGGACTATTTTTACCTAGTCTGATAGGATTACGCCAATGGGGGATGGAAAAATGGAGCCGTCTGGGAAATATCAGCTAGAACAGGAGGGATCGGCTCAGATACTTTGTTTAGTTATAGATATCGTTTCTTCCGCCACAAAGGCCAAAAAGCGTACCGCTGAGGGGAACCGTAAATTTTACAAGTCCCTTGTTCTTCAAATTTACCCCCATCTCGAGGAACTCGATTTATTAGAGGCAAGCGAAACGCTAAAGTTCACGGGAGATGGGTGGATGATAATGTCTGGGGCAAATGAAAATAAGGCGGTGGCTCTTTGCTGTTTAGCGCTCATAATGCGGCATAACTTTAAAAGCGAAATGACCAAATTGACGGGGAGGAGTGAGAGCCTTTCCTTGCGAATAACTATTTGCTCAGGACATGACTTCAAACTTGGCATACCTATCGGTGGAGGTGGGAGCCAGATGGCTGACTGGGTTGGGGATAGCGCAAGGAGGGCGGTACGGCTACAAGATTGCGTTAAAGAAGGGAAGAATACCAATAACCATGTTTACATTGACTACGGCGTTAACGACATGGTTAAAAGCTATTTTACATTTGTGCCATCGCCGTTTAGCCTACGTTCCAAAGCCTTCAAGCGCTTACTTTCCGAAGAGGCGGTTGATGGAGGTAATGCCGTATATCCAGTATTCAAAGTGAAGGGAATCCATAAGAAATCGATTTCCGTAAACAAGTACTTTGAGTATACACTGGTAACCCTAAAGCGCACGGAAAAGAAAAAAACTTATAAGACCATCTTTGCGAAAGTCAAAAAGGAGGCGTCACCAGACACAGTCACCTACACTAAACTTATTAAGGGCGCCCCTAATTTTCTCACAGCGCTGGAGCTTTTTAAGGAGATGAAAAAGACGCCGGGAGCGACACCAAATACCGTCACCTACAACACTCTTATTAATCGCGCCCCTAATTTTCTCACAGCGCATGGTTTTTTCGAGGAGATGAAAAAGACGCCGGGAGCGACACCAAATACCGTCACCTACAACACCCTTATTAATGGCGCCCCTGATTTTCCCACAGCGCATGGTTTTTTCGAGGAGATGAAAAAGACGCCG
>JAHFEI010000382.1 GCA_023248615.1 Nitrospinales bacterium
GGTCAACTACGATGGTAAGCGCGTTCCCTGCCCACACTGACATAGCACTATAGGGATCAAGGGGGTTTTTCTTTCTTTTTGCATTCATGCAAGAAGTTCAAGGAAAACCCCCTCCCTCCACCGCCTGCCTTTCCCTGGAGCAATTTCATAATTTATATGCCGTCATCGCCTGAATTTGCAGAGCAACTTCTAGGGCGATCCATCTATCAACGTACTCGTGGCGAAATGGATGCCCCTAGAATTTGCTTCGCAAATTCAGGGCATGACGACTAAAACAGTATGTACATTATAAAAATGCTCTATTCCTTCAGCGGAACCACGTAAAGCTCCAGCCGGTGATCCACCAGCTTATAGCCCAGTTCCCGCGCCACTTTTTCCTGCAGTCGCTCGATTTCCTTGTTCATGAATTCCACCACCTCGCCCGTTTTTACGTTGATAAGGTGATCGTGATGATCTTCCGTCACCTGTTCGTAGCGCGCGCGGCCATCGCCGAAATCGTGCTTTTCTACGATGTCCGCTTCCTCGAACAGGCGCATGGTGCGATACACGGTGGCAATGCTGATGCGCGGATCCACGGCGGAGGCGCGGCGGTAGACTTCCTCCACATCCGGATGATCCTCCGCGCCGGAGAGCACACGCGCGATGACGCGCCGCTGCTCCGTCATCTTCATGCCTTTGGCGATGCATTGCTGCTCAATGGCGGAGGTATGTTTGCTGGAAGCGGGCATGGTTTTCTGTTTCTGCTTTGGGAAAGCAATCCTTTCTCTTATAGGCGCACCGGCATGGAAAGTCTAATCGTTCTTTAGAAACCTTTGCATAACCCCCTATTTTTTTGTCATACCAGCGAAAGCTGGTATCCAGCCAAAGCCGCGTCTGCGGCGGAAAGGCTCTTGCAGCGTCGCGGACGCTCCGCGCTGGATTCCAGCTTTCGCTGGAATGACGAGGTATGCAAAGGTCTCGTTTTTTCGGTTAACGATTTATTAAGCACTCTGTGCTATACTGCGCCCTGTAGCAAAGAAAATGATTTTTTAATAGGTATTTATGGGTTTTAACCGCACACAGATTGATGCTTTCGCCACACGTTTCACTGCGGGAAGGCTGGAGTTCGACCATATCAACATAAAACACGGCGAAGCGGGGGAAGCCACACTGACCGCGAGTTTCTCGGAACCCGGAAAGCCCGCACTGCATACCGATATGACCTACAGCGAGCTGCTTTCCGCAACGCACGAAGTCGCCTTCCGGCAGGCTGATGCGCGCGTGATGGAGCAGTTGCATGACATCCTGGAACAAATGCAGGAGCAGGCCTATCCCCATAAACTGGAGCCGGTTTCCGTACGTGGTACTGTAACAGGCAAACACTCCGCGACTTTCACGGAATCGCATGAAGGCGCGCCCGACACAAAAGTGGAGATGACGGAACTGGAACTGGTGAGCGCGCTGGCGGAAACGCGCAAATATGGTGTTCCCATCCCAGCACTGGAAGATGCGTATCACGCGCTCCAGACGCTGCCCAAAGATAAAGCCGCGACCCTCAAGGTGGCGGCCAAAGCGGAAAGGAATGAATCCGATCCCCCCACAGCCAGCGGTATCCGGTTCACATTAGCAGGTCATCCGAACCCGCCAGGAAAAAGCCGTATCTAAAAATGTGCGCTTATCCCATGACCTTTGACAGCCAGTAATTGTAATTCCCTGCCTACCGCTTCGCCACCGGCGCAAATTTGCGCGCGGGATAGCCGGTATAAAGCTGGCGCGGGCGGCCAATTTTCTGATCGGGATCGGAGAACATTTCCTCCCACTGCGCCACCCAGCCCACCGTGCGCGCCATTGCGAACAGGCAGGTGAACAGTTCGGTGGGAATGCCCATCGCCTCGTAAATGATGCCAGAATAGAAATCCACGTTCGGGAACAGCTTGCGCGAAACGAAATAATCGTCCGAAAGCGCGATGCGTTCCAGTTCCTTCGCAATCGCCAGCTTCTTGCTGTTTTTCACGCCGATTTCCTCCAGCACCTCGTCGCAGGAGCCTTTCAGCACCGCCGCGCGCGGGTCGTAATTCTTGTAAACGCGGTGGCCGAAGCCCATCAGCCGATATTTCTTGTCCTTCACGCCCTGGATGAACTCCGGAATACGGCTGACATCGCCGATTTCCTCAAGCAT
>JAHFEI010000383.1 GCA_023248615.1 Nitrospinales bacterium
TTGTCGCGCTCCTTTGTTACCCATACCAGACGATATCGGCAGACGGCCCAATTTTAATAATCCCCCATATCGGATTAACGTCCGGCCTTATCGCCGGGAACGCCAAACTGGCGTTGTATATTACAAAAAAACTTTGGGCGGCTCGAATTAAATACGGCATATAATCGTGACCGGGGGACACGGCTAAAGGACGGATTGTGAAAACAGCAAGCAGGAGGGGCAATATGGGAATTGTAAAATTTACGTTAGCAACCGTTTTTTATCTTGTTATCGCCGCCACCCCCGCCATGGCCGATGGTTGTGAAGGAGACTGCCAAAACGGGCAGGGAACTTACAAGACCGACTACGGCATATACGTTGGCCAGTTCAAGAACGGCAGAAAAAACGGCGAGGGAACTTACACCTCCACTTTCGGCAAATATGTGGGCCAGTGGGAAGACGGAAAGGAAAACGGGAAGGGAACTTTCTACGCCAAAGACGGCAAAAGGTATGTTGGCCGGTTCAAGAACGGCAAAGAGAACGGGCGTGGGGTGCTCTACGATAGCGATGGTAGCAAAATATACGAAGGCCAGTGGGATAATGGCGTACGGCACGGCGATGGTATTTTGTTTTTCAGGGACGGCGGAAAGTTCTACGAAGGCCAATTCAGGGAAAACGAATTTAACGGCCAAGGTACTTTGTATTTCAACGATGGTAGCAAATACGTTGGTCAGTTCAAGAACGGCGAACCGGTAAAATAACCCAACAAATGTAGCTTAGAGGGGTAATGGCGGCAGGAACGGGGGTAACAGGAAATGGGAACGTTTTTCAGGAAAAGTAAGGCCGAAGAACCGGCCTATCCCTCGCCCGTAAGGCTGTTGTTCCTTGTGGCGACTTCAATATTCTTTATTGAAATCGCTTTTATGTTCGCCACGGAATACATCCAAGGCTTATCCCCCCTGCATGAGGCATTGCTGGATGCCTCCAGCCTTGTGGCTCTTGTCATGCCGGTGCTGTATTTCCTGATATACCGCCCTCTTGTGCTACACATAGAAGAACGAAAGGTGGCGGAAGACGCCCTGAAGGAAAGCGAAAAACGATTTAGCCAGATTTTCCAGCAGGTAACGGACTACATCCTGGTACTTGAGCCAATGGAGGAAGGGTCGCCCATAATTGTTGATGCCAGCAACTCCGCATTCATAAAGCACGGCTATACGTGCGAGGAGCTAATAGGCAAACCGATTACATTCCTGGATGCCGACACAAGAGATATCCCGGTAAGGATGTCGGCGCTACAATTGGGGCAAGAGCTTCGATTTGAGGTTGTCCACCGATGTAAAGACGGAAGTACATTTGTGGCCGAGGTATCCGCCAAAACAATCGAGTTTGGAGAAAAGACGCTTGTATTCACCATAGAGCGGGACATCACAGAAAAAAAGGCGATGGAAAGGACGCTTCGGGAAAGCGAAGAGCGGTTCAGGTCTGCCTTTGATTATTCTAAAGTGGGGATGACCCTGCTCAATTCGGATTACAAATACATAAAGGTTAACAACGCATTTTGTGAAATGACCGGCTACTCCGAGACGGAACTAATAGATGGCGACTTTAAAGGGATAACCCACCCCGACGATGTAGAACAGAATTTAAAAATGTCGAAAAGCCTGCGGGCCGGCGAAACCAGTTTCTTCCATATGGAAAAGAGGTACATACATAAAAACGGAAATATCGTGTGGGGCGACCTGACCGTCTCCGCCGTACGGGATGAGGCAGGAAAGCTGATGCACGTTTTGGCCATTGTCCAGGACATCACTGAACGCAAGGAAGCGGAAGCGGCGCTGGTTATAGCCAAGGAGAATGCCGAGGAAGCAACGAGGCTTAAAGACAAGTTTGTGTCGCTTGTTTCCCACGACCTTAAAACGCCGCTGAGTTCGATGCTCGGGTTCCTGAAGCTGGTAAGGGACGACACCGGCGAGCCGCTGAACGAGGGGACAAAACTTATCCTGGGCCGCTCCATAGATTCCGGGAAACAGATGGCCAATCTCATTGACGACTTGTTAAACCTCAGTAGGCTCAGGACAGGCCAGATAAAGCTGGGCATGCAGTTCTTTGATGCGAAATACATCGGCGCAAAAATGGCCGCCGACTACTCCTACGCCGCCCAGCAAAAAGG
>JAHFEI010000081.1 GCA_023248615.1 Nitrospinales bacterium
TATATCCTCAACCCCCAGATACAAATATTGAGCGATCCCTCGCTTATCGAGCAAACGGCGCAACTCATAGAGAGGGAGCTTATCAGTAGCGAGTGGTCACTGAAGCAGACTTATGACAAGCTGAACCATCGGTTTGAGAAAATACGAGACCCGTATTTCAAGGAGCGCGCACATGAGATAGGGCTTGTCGTCAATAGGGTCTTGCGCGTCCTCATGGGAACGGAGGAGGAAAGCCTTTCAACGATTACCGAGCCGGTTATTATTTTCGCGCACGACCTTACGCCGTTCGACACGGCGCAGATGTCTTCCCGGAACGTGCTGGGGTTTGTTACCGAGATGGGCGGCAAGACATCCCACACAGGCATCATAGCTTCCTCGCTCAGCATACCCGCCGTGGTGGGCGTACCTAAAATAACAAAAGCGGTGGAGGGCGGCGACAACGTTATCGTGGATGCCGTAAGCGGACTGGTAATCATAAAACCGACGGAACAGCAGTTCCAGTTCTACAACCGCAAGCGCCAGCAGTTCATATTTTTTGACAGGAAGTTGGAGAAGGAAGCCAGCAAAGAGGCGAAGACAAAAGATGGCGTGATGGTGCGGTTCAAGGCCAACATAGAGTCGTCTAACGACATAGATGTGGCGATAAAACATGGCGCGGAGGGTATAGGGCTCTACCGGACAGAGTTTCTTTTCTTGCGCGATAATAAGCTACCGGATGAAGATGTGCAGTTTGCGGATTACAAACAGGTGGCCCAGGCCATAGCCCCGCATGGCGCCATAATCCGAACGCTCGACCTTGGGGGCGATAAGGTGCCAGCCGGTTTCGACAATGAGCCTGAGGCAAACCCGGCGCTGGGGTTGCGGGCAATCCGCTACTGCCTAAGTAACCCTACGGTATTCCGTACACAGTTGCGCAGTATTCTTCGCGCCTCCCATTACGGCAAACTGAAAGTGATGTTCCCGATGGTGAGCAGTATGGAGGAGTTGCGCCGGGCGAGGTCTTTGCTGGAGAAGGAGAAGGGGGAACTGGACAAGGAAAAAATCCCTTATGACAAGGAGATTAAGGTGGGAATGATGGTGGAGACTCCATCAGCCGCCCTCATAGCAAGCCAGTTTGCCCCGTCTGTGGATTTTTTCTCAATCGGCACCAACGACCTCATACAATACCTGCTGGCTATAGACCGGGGGAACCAGAAGGTGGCCCATCTTTACCAGCCGCTGAACCCCGCAGTCATACGGTTGTTGTGGATGGTTATCCAATCCGCCAACACATACAAGGTTCCGGTGAGCGTTTGCGGTAAGATGGGTTCCGACCCTGTCTACGCCTACCTCTTGCTTGGCATGGGGGATATAGAAGACCTTTCCATGGATGCCCACTCCATACCGCTGGTCAAGCAGTTCATACGTAACGTATCGGTGGATGAGGCGCGCAAGCATGTGCTGAAGATACTGGAGTTCACACGGGTACAGGAGATTAAAAAATACCTCATAAAGCATGTATCGCCGATGATGGCCGAGGGCATGTTTTCCGAACTTACAGCCGAAGATTCTTCGGTAGACGTCTGACGCCGGTTCGCCGTGGAGAATAAACACCGCCCCCAGTCGGTCTTTAGAGCGGCTGGCACCGTCGCCTTTTTTACGTTGTTAAGCCGGATATTCGGTTTCCTGCGCGATATGGTTGTGGCCAACTACTTTGGCACGGCGAAAATGGCGGACGCGTTTTTCATAGCCTTCCGCATTCCGAACATGTTGCGCCAGCTTACCGCCGAGGGCGCCCTTACCGCCGCGTTCGTTCCGCTTTTTACAAAGACGATGATGGAGGACAGGCAAAAGGCCATCCGTTTCGCCAACAACCTGCTGGTTACGCTTACCATCCTGCTCACGTTGTTCGTTATGGTTGCCGTGGCGTTCACCCCGTTGTTGTTGAAGGTGGTGGCCTATGGCTTCACCGGCGATGCCGAGAAGTTCCAGCTTACCGTAAAACTTACCCGTCTTTTATTTCCCTACCTGATATTCATATCGCTTGCGGCTGTTTTTATGGGGATGCTCAACACATTTAACCATTTCTCATCTCCGGCGGCATCGCCCGTAATGCTTAACATCGCCATTATCCTTTCTGCCGTATTTTTACGCGATACTTTTTCCCTGCCAGTGTATTCGCTGGTGGTGGGGGTGCTTGTAGGCGGGTTCCTGCAACTGGCGATACAGGTGCCATTTGCCCTTAGGGAGGGATATGCGTTCAAGTTTGTCTTTGATCCCGGCTCCGCGCTGATTAAAAAGATAGTCACGCTTACCATTCCGGCAACGTTCGGCATAGCCGTGGCCGAGGTGAACCTTTTTGTGGATACTATCCTTGCCTCAATGCTACAAGAGGGGGCGGTGTCGTACCTTTATTACGCGCAGAGGATAGTGCAGTTTCCTATGGGTGTGTTTGGCGTGGCCATGAGTACCGCGCTGTTGCCCATGCTTGCCCACCAATCCGGCGCGAACGAGAAGCACAAGATGGTGGAAACGCTCTCGCAGTCGTTCCGCATGACGATGTTCCTTATTATCCCGTCAATGGTGGGGATGCTGGTACTGCGTGAGCCGATCATCCAGCTTATCTACGAGCATGGCGAGTTTACGCACCAATCAACCATCAATACCGCGTTTACGCTGGCGTTTTTTTCGGTGGGGCTTTTGGCGTTCTCCGGGGTCAAGATTTTCGTGTCCGCTTTCTACGCGATGGGCGACACAAAAACACCGGTGAAGATAGCCGCCGCCATGATGGTGCTTAACATCGTATTCAACCTGGTTCTCATGGGGCCGCTCCAGCAGGGCGGGTTGGCGCTTGCCACATCGCTCTCCTCAACCATCAACATGCTGTTGCTAGTCCACATCCTGCGTAAAAGGCTGGGCGGTATCGATGGAAGGCGCATGTTACGGTCGTTCCGTAGCATTGTCTTCTCTTCGGTGGTGATGGCGGCGGCCATTTACGCCCTGTGGGGGGCTCTCTTCGGCAATGGATACACGGTGATAGCCCTAACCATCATGCTTACGCTTTCCGTTATCGTGTATGTCCTTACGGCAAAAGCGTTGAAGCTGGAGGAGGTTGGTTCGGTTATCGGTGGATTGCGGCGAAAGTTCAGGCCGAAGACCTAGTTCCACGCCCGGTGCGGCGCTTAATGGCCGGTCGGAGCAGTGATTTTACTTCCTTCTCGTTGAGATGGCGGTAGTCGCCTGGGCCGAGGTTCCCCAGTTTCAGCGGGCCGTATCCGGTGCGCATAAGTTTCGATACCGGGTGGCCCAGCGCCTGGCAGAGGATTTTTATATGCCGGTTCTTGCCCTCGGTCAGTTCTATTATCAGCGCGGAGTTTTTGTCGGTGCTTTTTTCAATCCGCACCTTGTGAAAACGGTACTTGATGCCTTCCACGGTTATGCCAGACAGCATTTTACCGAGTATCCTTGGCGTTACCAGGCCGCGAACGCGGGCGTGGTAGGTTTTTACTATGTCGGACGAAGGGCGCATCATCTTTTGGGCGAACTCGCCATCGTTGGTCAAAAGAAGTATGCCGGTTGTATTGAAATCCAACCTGCCGACCGGGAAAAGCCGCTCGCCTATATGTTTTATGATGTCAACCACGGTGGTGCGGTTCTGGTCGTCGTCGGTCGTGCAGATTATCCCGGCTGGCTTGTTTAGCATGACGTAGGTCTTGGCCTCGGCCTTTACCGGTTTCCTGTCGCAGGTGATACGGTCTTTAGCCGGGTCGGCCTTAAACCCAAGCTCGGTTATTATCTCCCCGTTTACGGTTATCCGCCCCTGCTCGATTGCTTCTTCCGCCTTGCGTCGCGAGAAAAGCCCGGCGTCAGCGAGTATTTTTTGGAGCCGTATCTTTTCCATCGTCTCCTTCATCGCTGGCAAGTTCATCCTCTTCGCCAGCCGTTCCTTCTTCATTGCCCTCGGTTATTTCATCGTATTCCGCCGCCGCCTTCCCGGATTCGCGTTCGTCCTCATCGAAGTCATCTATGGAATCGTAACTTTCCGCGCTTCCTTCTCCCAACTCAGCGTCTTCTCCGGAGCCATCGCCGGTTTCCCCATCCATCTCGTGCCCATCTGCAGACAGTCCGGCCTGCTCGCCGAATTGCAACGCTTCCTGCATGACTGCCGCTTCATCGCCCGGCAGGTCTTTCAGGGTAGGGAGGTCGGTAAGTTTTACCAGCCCGAAGTATTCCAGGAATTTCTTGGTGGTGCCAAACGTCACCGGCTTGCCTAAGACTTTTTTACGTCCCAGCACTTTTACAAGTCCCTTGTCCAAAAGGTTTTTTATCACGCCGGAACAATCAACGCCGCGGATATCTTCCACCTCCTGCCGCGTTATCGGCTGGCGGTACGCAATGATGGAAAGCGATTCCAGCGCGGCCTGCGACAACTTGGTGGAGCGGCTTATCTTGTGGAACTTTTTCACCCAGTCCCCGAATTCGGGGCGTGTGCGCACTTGGTACCCCTCCGCTATTTCGACCACTTGCAGGGCATGGTTTTCGTACATGGCGTTGATGTCCGCCACCATTGTGCGCAAGTCGTCCCTGTTGAACCCTTCCAGTACCTTGTGCAGGTCTTCCAGTGGAACAGGCGTATCGGAGACGAACAATATCGCCTCCATAATTTTCATGGCTGTTTCCCGATCCAATGTTTACTCCTTTTCCGTTTCGGTATCCGATACCGTGCTGTGGGGTTCCGCCTGCCGTATTGCAACCACTTCGTTATCTCCGGAAATTCGCGGCGCTTCTTCTTCCGTCCCGGCCATCATCCCGGCATCCGTTAGCGCAGGATGTTCCGGCGATTTTTCCGTATCCCCATCGGCATTTACGTCCACCAGTTGTATCCATATGCTGTCGTAGTCCTTTTCCTGGAATACCAGTATCAGTTGTTGTTTTATCAGCTCCAGCACCGCCAGGAAAGTGCCTATTATTTCCATCCGGTTGTTCGTTTTTCCGAAAATATCCTCGAACGTAATCCGTGGGGCGCTTCCCAACAGTTCCATAAGTTCGTTCATCTTCTCCGTCACGGAGATGCTTTCCAGCGTTACCTCATAAAGATGCGGCATGTCGGTGTTTTTTAGCATCTTGCGGAAGGCAGAAAGTAACTGGAAAACGGAAACCTCTTTTAGGTAGTCCGCATCGTCCTCGTTCCAGTCCGAAACGAACTCGCGGGAAAAGCTACTGGACTGCTGGACTTCCTTTTCGCGCAACGAGCGTGCCGCATCCTTGTATTTTTTGTATTCCAAAAGCCGCCGAACCAACTCTTCACGCGGGTCTGCGCCGCCTTCATCGTCCTCTTCCGTCTGCGGGGGGGAGGGGAGCAACATCTT
Organism: Nitrospinales bacterium; assembly: GCA_023248615.1. Lineage (GTDB taxonomy): Bacteria > Nitrospinota_A > UBA7883 > JACRGQ01 > JACRGQ01 > JAHFEI01. The sequence continues at coordinate 5,349 of JAHFEI010000081.1, forward strand.
CGACTTGATGTACACCAGCGTCGCCGCCATAACCAGGAACTCCCCGGCGATGTCCATATTCAGGTTTTCCATCACGTCCAGGTACTCGAAGTACTGCTGGGTTATCTTCGCAATGGGGATGTCGTATATGTTGAGCTCCTCTTCCTTTATCAGGTGCAAAAGGAGATCAAAAGGTCCCTCAAAAACATCCAGTTTTATTTTATATTCAGGCATCCGTTTCACTCTACAATGGGTAAGTGCGGCATTATACACTTTTAATTCGACTCGTGTTAGGATAAATGCAGATAAGGGAGGTGATGATGGAAAGTTTTGATTTTAAACACTTTGTTGATACTTTGAACTTCGACCAGTTGCTGGCGTACTTTCAGTCGGGACAATACACCGAACTGCTGGACAACAAGCTTGTTTGGCTGTTTGCCGGGTTGTTTGCCGGGCTTATAGCTTATCCAAAAACGAGGGAGGTCGGGACCATGGCGCTTGGCTGGACACTTGTGGGAATTGTTTACGGCGTTGGGGGCCTTGCGCTGAAAAATTCCGTCATATCACAGCCGGGGCCTTTCATACTTGCGCTATCCCTTGCTATGGGCGCAGCCGGGTACTTTATCTGGACAAAGTTGTTAAACAGATGATGCCGCCCCTTTTGTATATCCTGGGGGCGGATGTTTAATTACCTTGGAAAAAGATTTTTGATGATGATGCCGATAATGGTCGGAATCACCATAATTACATTTGCCGTCATACACCTTGCGCCGGGAGAGCCGACCGACCGCATGACGGACATGAACCCCAAGATATCCGCACAGGCCAAGCAGAAGATGCGGGAAATGTACAACCTGGACAAGCCGCTACATGTGCAGTACCTGCTTTGGTTCAAGAGGTTCGTAAAGCTGGATTTCGGGACGTCGTTCTCGCCGGACAACCGCCCGGTGCTGGACAAGATATTGGAACGGTTGCCGATTACCATTTTCATCAATGTCGTTTCGTTGGCGCTGATATTTGTCCTTTCTATCCCTCTGGGGGTGATAAGCGCCACAAGGCCATATTCGTTGTTCGATAAGGGGACGACGCTCTTTGTGTTTATGGGGTTTTCCACGCCCGGATTCTGGCTTTCGCTTTTGATGATGATACTTTTCGGGGTGAAGCTGGGCTGGCTCCCCATTTCCGGCATACGCTCCATAAACTTCGATGAATTTACCGCGTGGGGGCAGGTGGTGGATTACACGCGCCACCTCATCATGCCGGTGCTTCTTTCGTCACTCACTTCGCTTGCATTCCTTTCCCGCGTCACCCGGCAGAATATGCTGGAGGTGATACGCCAGGATTATGTGACCACCGCCCGCGCCAAGGGATGCACTGAAAACGGCGTGATGTACCGCCACGCCCTGCGCAACGCGCTGTTGCCGATTGTCACTATAGTCGGGCTTAGCGTGCCATCGCTCATAGGCGGCTCCGTCATATTCGAGACGATTTTTTCCATCCCCGGCATGGGAATGCTTTTCTACGAGTCTGTGATGTCGCGCGATTACCCGCTGGTGATGGGGGTGCTTGTCATAGGCGCGGTGCTTACGCTGGTCGGCAACCTTTTGGCCGATATCAGCTACGCCGTTGCAGACCCGAGGATACGGTATGAGTAAACAGGGCGAAAAAACGTATTTCAGTATCGTCATGGCGCGGCTGGTTAAAAACCCGTTTGCCATATGGGGCGGCGCTGCGGTGGCGTTGCTTTTCATTCTGGCTATTTTTGCGCCGTTCATCTGCCCGTACGATCCGGGCGTGGTGGAAACCAGGATACTGTTGCAAGCTCCCAACGCAAAACATTGGCTCGGCACGGACGAACTGGGGCGCGACGTTCTGAGCCGGATGATTTACGGCGCACGCATATCGCTGATGGTCGGCATAGTATCCATCGGCATAGCCACGGTTATAGGCGTTATCGTGGGGGCCATCAGCGGCTACTATGGCGGCTGGGTGGACGAACTGATGATGCGTTTTGTGGATATCATGCTCACGTTTCCCACGTTCTTCCTGATACTGGCTGTTATCGCCATACTGGAGCCGGACATAATGAACGTGATGATAGTCATAGGTATCACAGGGTGGATGGGGGTTGCCCGGCTGGTGCGCGCCGAGTTTTTGTCGCTCAAACAGCGCGATTTCGTTGTGGCCGCGCGTTCTCTGGGGCAAAGTGACTTTTTGATAATTTTCAAGCATATCCTGCCGAACGCAATGGCGCCTGTGCTGGTCTCGGCGACACTGGGCATTGCGGGCGCTATCTTAACGGAGTCGGCGCTTTCATTTTTGGGCATCGGCGTACAGCCGCCCACCCCAAGCTGGGGAAGCATCCTTACCGAAGGCAAGAACTACATCGAGTTCGCCTGGTGGCTCTCCGTTTTCCCCGGCCTTGCAATACTTATCACGGTGCTTGGTTACAACCTCCTGGGCGAGGCCCTGCGCGACGCTTTGGATACAAGGCTGAACTGACCCCGTTTTTTGCCAAAACCACGCATTGCCAATGCCCGCCCTCTTGGAATAGAATTAGCCGATTATGGCATTAATAGTACAGAAATACGGTGGCACGTCCGTAGGCGATGTTGAGCGCATAAAAAACGTCACCAAAAAAGTGGCTCAGTGGAAAAAGCAGGGGAGCCA
>JAHFEI010000384.1 GCA_023248615.1 Nitrospinales bacterium
AAGCGAAGGTGAACGGTAAAACCCGCCGGGTGAAGATCGGAACACATGAAAAGGGACTCTCCACGGAAGAGGCGCGGCGCATGGCGCAAGCCCTGCTGACCGATATGCACGCCGGGATTGATCCGAACGCTAAGAAACGGGAAGCGCGGGAACACGAAGCAATCACCTTGCGCCGATGCTTTAATGATTACCTCGCACGGGGAACCCTAAAACCAAAAACTCGCTATGACTACGAGCTAGTCTTTAAAAACTGCTTTTCGGCATGGGCTGACCGGCCACTTACGGACGTTTCAAAAGAAGCGGTTTTGCGGCGTTTCCGGGTCATCGGGGAAGAGCGTGGCCCAGCATATGCAAACTTAGCCTTTCGGCTACTTCGCGCCTTATATGGATACGCTGAGGCCCGGTATGACGGCATTACGGAAAACCCCGTTTTGGTGCTTTCTAAAACCCGTGCATGGAACAAAATCGAGCGGCGAAGAACAGTCATTAAACCGCATGAGCTTCCTGCCTTTTTCGGCGGCTTAACGAAATTGCGCGGGGAAAGTCCGCTGGGGGCTGTGGCGGCTGATTACATTAGCGTCCTGCTTTTCACCGGACTGCGACGACAAGAGGCGGCGGGGATGAAATCAAAGGACGTAGACTTCAAAGCCAAGAACTTCACCATTACCCAAACAAAGAACGGTCAACCGCACACCTTGCCGATGAGTGAACCCCTATTAGAGATATTCAGACGGCGACAAATAGCGGCGGGAAAGAATGAGTATGTTTTTTCTGTTGAGGGTATCGACCGGCCATTGACCGATCCTAGGAACGAATTGGAGCGGGTACAGGAACTGAGCGGAGTAATCTTTGGATACCATGACCTAAGGCGAAGTTTTGCCACCATTGCGGAGGCCGAAGTATCGGGCTACCAGCTTAAGCGGATGCTGAATCACAGCATGGGGGGCGACGTTACTGCCGGGTACATCGTAGCGGATGGGGAGAGCTTGCGGGATAGCATGGAGCGCGTTGCTCGGAAAATCCTGAACCTCGCGGAAGGAAAAACCGGCAAGCTGATAGAATTGGCGGGGCGGGGGAAGTAACAGGGGATTCTTTAAGATTCCAATTTGGAACCTTAAAGCAAAAGTAAAAGGGGAAACGATGAAGAAGAGCAAAGGGAAAACGGAAAAGGCCGGTGCGCTTGTAGCCGCCACGGTTGAGCGGCAAATATTCATGGTGCGCGGACAAGCGGTAATGATGGACGCGCACCTTGCCGGACTGTATGAAGTGCTGACAAAAAACCTTGTGAAAGCCGTTATGCGTAACCGCGACCGTTTCCCGGATGACTTCATGTTCCAGCTTTCCCCCGATGAAGAGGAATCTTTGAGGTTCCAAATTGGAACCTCAAAAAAAGGCCGTGGAGGACGGCGGTATCTCCCCTATGCCTTCACCGAGCATGGGGTAGCCATGCTTTCAAGCGTTTTGCGAAGCAAGAAAGCCGTGCAGGTGAACATTGAAATCATGCGGGCGTTCGTGGCGATGAAGAAAGAGCTTATCGCGCACAGCCGCCTTGCGCACCGCATGGACAAGGTGGAAAAGCAGGTGGGCGTTTTAGCGGACATTGTGCACGGCCTGATTGAGCCGCCCGCGAAACCAAAGCGGAAGATAGGATTCAGCAAGCCGGATTAAATATCAGTTCACAAAGCCACGCCTAGGAAAGCCATCCGAAAAGCGGCAATTCCACCGCCTGACGTGGCGCAATTAACGGGAGCGTAAGGGAAGCGCAAATGAATTTTTCTTCCGATGGCAAAATCGATGATTACAGTATTTACGATTTTCCCTTTGAAATGTATTACAGCTTGTTTGAGGCGACCTATTTATGGTGCGGCAAGCATCCTCCACGTTCTTCGCCTACATATTCAAAAAATAATTTTGATAAGTTATTAGAGAAATTTCGCCACGAAATGCCCATTGATGTATTGGCAGTATTTAATCTATTGGTTGAACGAATCATGATGATTCATTCTCTTTGTCTAGATATAGAGAAAGGCGCACCCTCTTACTCCTTAAAAAAGGAATACGGTAATCATTCAGCAGGGAATTATCTGCAAGCTGCGGTTGTTCACAGAATGTTTGATATTTCTAGCAAGCA
>JAHFEI010000385.1 GCA_023248615.1 Nitrospinales bacterium
TGAGGCAACGGCGGCGCTGGCGGAATTCCAGGTAACGTACCTAACGTACGGTTGCACGGCTACGCCCGACTTGTCCATGACGGTGTAAGAGGCGGTAAACTGCCATCCCTTTCCCTCCACATAGTTTACGCCGGCAATATCCTTTTTCTCCGGGTTCCCCCAGTCGTATGAGTAATACGCGCTACTCAAGGACATAAGGCCGGATTCGCTTTTCCCCTCTACAGCTATGTCGGTTGTCCATGCGGAGTAGTTCGTGGGCCTGCCCAACGAGTCGGTAGACGCCTTATCCTGTTTGTCGAAACCGCACCCTACGGTGAAAATGCCCTTTCCGCCCATGTAACTTTCCTTGGCGATGAAATCATCCTCCACATCCAAAAGCGATACCTGTATCCGGCCATGGTAGCGGATAGACTCCTTGCCCACTTCCCGCGCCTGCGGTTTCGCCCCCTTGCCCGCCGCCAGCCTGTATTGGAAACCTCCCATGTTCCCCCAAAGCATCACTCCGCGGTCTCGCTTGCCATCCAGCCCCGTAGAATCAAGCTGCATCTCGTCAATTATCGGCCTCTCAAGAGCTACAAAACTGAAAGGAGATGTTAGGCGGCTCTTGGAAAACTGTACGGGAAAAACCCCGGCTATTATTCTCCACTCCGGGCTTAAATTAAGCTGTATCCACGCATCGCGTGTTTTTATGCCTGTTGAAGATGAATAGTTCTTCCCGCGGTTATCGTCGTCCAACTGCAAAAAGAAATCGAACAGCGGCGTCACCTGTCCGCCTATAAGCAGGCGGCTTCGCCTTAGATAAGCTTCCAGCTGGTCGCCCGCTACCGTAGGGTCGCCGCCAGCCGCGCCTGCCTGGTCTTTGCTAAATTGGGTAAGCGCCTGCAGACGATAGCTGATTTTTACCACGGTTTCTTTTCCGGCCTCCAGCGTTATGCCTTCGGCAAATGCCGGAACAGCATATGCGAAAAGAAACGCCGCAACCATTACGAATACAAACCGGATTAAAGCCATTCTTCACAACCTCACGATACGATATTGCCAAGCGACAACGCGACCACAGCATACCATCCCGCAACTTCCCAAGACAAACCCAATGACAAAGCGCGTACGCACAAATAACGGCGGATTTTGATATTGCGGGTTCGTGGGGTAAAATTCGGGGATGGCACTAGCAGAAGAATCCGGGAACAAAGGCGACACAGCAAACCAGCAGGTTACGGAAACGGCTCCGCCTCCGCCTCCGCCTCCGCCCGCCATCCCGCCGTCAATGACAATCCCTTATTTCTCGCAAGGATTTAAAAACGTCCTGACTTCTTTCATTGGAAAGCTTGTGCAAAGCGGCGTCCCGCGCGACAAGATAAACAAGGCGCTTTCGGAAATGCTCCCGGAGATGCAACGGATTGCCGCCGCTTCCAATAGCTCTTTCCTGGGGGCTATCACGACATACCTGGATCGCAAGGAATATGAGGGAATGCGCAAAGACTACATGGGGCGGGCGCTCCTGCACGACCTCGACCAACACCTCCCAAGAGACAAGGATATGAGGGAGAAGCTCACCAAAACTCCAATAAGCGGTTTTTTGCCCATTCAGGTGGCGGAGGGACTGATAGCGGCGCTAAAAAGCGCACACGGCCTGGACACCATAAAGGGATATAGCGCGACATGCGCGGCAAAGGCGGAACAATACCGCGATAGCGCGACAGGGCTGATAGACACCGATAAGTTTATGGAAGACCCGGAAGTAAAAAAACTGGTGTCCGACATAACCACCCGCTTCAGGCTTTTGATGCACAAGAAATCCGAAGCCGACCGGAAAAAATGGATATTGAACCAAGTGTCCACATCGCACGCCTTCCGGGAGATGAAGCGCGACCTTACCGACGAGGAATTGGGCATCATCACCCATTCGTTCCTGAAGACAAAGTAAGCGCAAGCCGGGCTATTCCAGCCTGCAGGCCTCTTCCCACTCCTCGCCCGCCTTGTATGGCCCCACGATGGAGAGCTTCATCCCGTCATTCCGGAAATACTTCTGTGCCACCCTTTGGACATCCTCCGCAGTAACGGCATCCACTTCCTCAATCAGGTCTTCCGGAGTCTTTATCTTTTGGAAAAGGACTTCCCGTATGCCGT
>JAHFEI010000082.1 GCA_023248615.1 Nitrospinales bacterium
GTTTGGGAAATCTGCTCCGAGAACAACGACATACCGCTTTGGCTACTGACCATGTATAACAGCGGCAGGAGGCTGGACAAATTGCGCATCGGCGACGTAATACGGATTCCCGTCATTGAGCGAAGGGAATCGTAAACATCGGGCGGGATGTTGCGCCCGCCATGAAATACTGATACATTGCTGGAATTGTTTAACAGGTTATGAATTGGTGAAAGGCTACAATGATTTTTGACTCGCTTTTGGGTATGTTTTCAAACGACTTGGCGATGGATTTAGGTACCGCCAATACGCTGGTATTCGTGCGCGGCAAGGGGATAGTGCTGAGGGAGCCATCGGTCGTTGCGGTACACGCGGAAAGCAAAAAAGTAATCGCCGTGGGGCATGACGCTAAAAAGATGCTAGGCCGCACGCCCGGCTCCATAGTTGCGCTCAGGCCGATGAGGGACGGGGTTATTGCGAACTTCGAGTATACCGAGGCGATGATCCGCCACTTCATCCAGAAAGTGCATAACAGGAAAACCCTGATAAAACCCAAAATGATAATAGCGGTGCCATCCGGCATCACACAGGTGGAAAAAAGGGCCGTGCGCGATTCCGCCCTAAGCGCGGGTGCGCGGCATGTGTTCCTTATCGAGGAGCCTATGGCGGCGGCTATCGGAGTTGGATTGCCGATAGAAAGCCCGTCCGGCAATATGATACTGGATATTGGTGGCGGCACCACCGAAGTAGCCGTAATATCCCTCTCCGGCATAGTCTACTCCGCCTCTGTGCGGGTGGCAGGCGACGAGTTGGACGAAGCGATAGTGACCTACATGAAACGCAAGTACAACCTTCTCATCGGCGAACGGATGGCGGAAGACATAAAAATAAACCTCGGCTCGGCATACCCGATGGAGGAAAGAAAGACAATGGAAGTAAAGGGCCGCGACCTCGTGGCTGGCATACCCCGCACGCTCGTCATCCATGACGAGGAGGTTCGGGAGGCATTGAGCGAAGTGGTATCCGTCATTGTGGACACGGTTAAAACAGCGCTTGAGAGAATACCGCCAGAACTTGCCGCAGACATAGTGGACAAGGGTATCGTCCTTGCCGGCGGAGGGGCTCTTTTAAGGGGCTTGGAAAAATTGCTCTGTGAACAGACGGGGTTGCCCATAATTGTGGCGGAAGACCCTCTTTCCGCCGTCGCCATGGGTGTGGGAAGGACACTTGAAGAACCCGAACTCCTCAAGCAGGTCGCCATATAGCCGCCTCCCGAAAGGGAGTAGGCCAGAGCCGAACCGAGCGGCTGCAAGGCATGTGGCACTCCCTATGACCGAAAACCCTGTACCCGCTCCATGAACCGCCTCTTCAGGAAGTACCAGAACCTAACGCTCCTTATATGCCTTTTGCTCTTATCCGCTATCCTTTTATCCAACAATATCAAGGAGCAGCGCCATGCCAACTTAATGGAACGCACGGTGCTGGCGCTTATCTCTCCGCTCCAGGACGGCGTTACATCCGGTATCAGAAACCTGCTGAGCGCATGGAACCACTATTTCTACCTTGTCGATACCGCAAAAGAAAACGAGGAATTGCGGGACATGTTCCACGAGCAGATGTTCAAAAATAACGCTCTCCGCGAAGAACTTAAAAAATTCCGCCGAGTTGAGGCGCTTACAACCAAAAGCCCCCCGCAGATAGGCGAAAACCCTATAGTGGCAAAAGTGGTGGCATGGGATGCCACGAATGTGGCCCGAACCGTCGTCATAGACCGTGGCTCCGAAAGAGGCGTTAAGGAGGGCATGATAGTCCTGAACCATCTGGGGCTTGTCGGCAGGATAGTAGCCGTAACAAAACGCGCATCCAGGGTATTGCTGATAACAGACGCAAGGAGCGCCGTGGATACCTATGTACAACGAAGCAGAGCCAGGTGCATTGTGGTCGGTGAAAACGGCAAAACATGCGCGATAAAGTACCTTTCCGTAAAAGAAGACGTAAAGGAAGGGGACGTACTGATAGCATCAGGCCAAGGAGGAATCTACCCGCAGGGGCTGAGGATTGGCGCCATATCAATGCTAGAGGCTGGCTCCAGCAAGCTCTTCTTCAGGGCGGAGATGGCTCCCCTAGCCAATATTGAGCATCTGGAAGAGGTGATTGTAACCGGCCTGCCCGCAGACTCGAAACTGGATATGGCTCCGGCGGAAACAGAGGACTGATGGTACCTTTCACCACCGCAGTTGTTTTCCTCTTCCTTTTCGTACTCCAAACCAGCGTGTCCAAAATGTTCGGCTGGACTGCCCCAGACGTTCCACTTCTCGCCTCCATATACTTTGGACTGCGCTACATGAAAACCGCCGGGTGGCAGGCTGGAATTTTATCCGGCCTTTTGCAAGATGTGAGTTCTTTCGGGCTTACGGGGATAAATATACTTTCCAAGGGATTGTGCGGCATGGGAACAGGGCTACTTATGGAAAACCATTTTATAGACCGGGAAACGCCGGTAACGTGGGTCATACTTATATTCTTAAGCACGGGGTTAAACCAGGCTATCCTCCTGGGATACACCGCCAGCTTTTTCGACGCGCAGGTATCCTTCTGGGCAGGGTTTTGGGCGGCGCTGGGACAGGCGTTTGTAAACCTGCTACTGGGCCTTCCGTTATTCTCCACACTGATATGGCTGGAAGCCAGGATGCGCCGGATGCTGGGGATAAGACAAGCTTAACGCCAGATACCCGCCTCTTTCCCGCAAGCTAATGCGCCAGCAGGTGTGCCAGCGTTGCGCCGGGGTCGTTTTCCTTCATCAACGATGTGCCCACAAGAAACGCATCCACCCCTATCTTTTCCATGGCCGACATGGTGTGGCTATCCCGGATGCCGCTTTCGCTTACAAGCAGGCGGGCATTTTTGACCATCTTCGCCAGCCTCTTCGTCGTGTCGGTATCAACCGCAAGGTTCTTGTCCTTAAAATTACGGTTGTTTATCCCAACGCTCTGGCGAGACACGGGCAGGTACTCCAGTTCCCCCTCGTCATGCACTTCCAACAGCGTTTCAATACCGGCATCTTGTGCCACAGCAATCATTTCGTGAAACTCCGTTTTCGACGCAAAATTAACCGCCATTAACAGCACGGCATCCGCCCCGTGTGCGCGGGCCTCGTAAACCTGGTATGGGTCTACAATGAAATCCTTTCGCAACACCGGGATGGAAACCGCATCGCGCGCCAACGCAAGGCACGAAAGGGAACCTCCGAAAAATATCGTATCGGTAAGCACGGAAAGCGCGGCGGCTCCTGCGGCCTCGTAACCCTTCGCTATCGCCACGGGGTCGAACTCCCTGCGAAACTGCGCATTGCCGGGCGAAATACGCTTTATCTCCGCTATCACCTTGTGGGTGGAGCCGCAAGCCAGTATCCCACCGGCAAACGGACGGGTTGCGGGAGCGGAAGCCGCCATCCTGCGCATGTCGCCCAAAGGCACCGCCCGTTTTTGGTGGCGCACCTCCTCGGCCTTGGTATCCAGTATCTTCTTCAACAACGGGTGAATCATGTTATTCCCAGTTTAGGCCAAATCAAGTCGATTTTCGACTTCGTAACTCCATCCATCTCTATATCATCCGGCCACTCGCGATCATGCCCTTCCCCCGCAACCTTTTTCGTAGCGTCTATTCCCAGCCCACCGCCATACCGCACCATATCCCTCCGCGGGTCTGCGTTGTTAAACAGCTTCCATGTTACCGCCGAGAGGTCAGCCGGACGGATATCCCTATCCACCACCACCACGATATTCGCCATTTGCCCCGCTGGGCCTTCCAGGATGCTACGCGCAAAAGCCTTCGCCTCCCCTGCCCGCTTTTTATCAATAGCGCAAACCAGAGCCCGGTTGCGCGTTTCCTTTTCCGGAATGAAAAACGAAAGCCCGCCATGTTTTTTGCACTCTGCCAAAACCGTATTTTCGTCCACGGGCGCAAGGTTGGGTTGGCTCCGCGCCTTTTCGCCGCCGCTTCGCGCAGTGGCATCCAACCCCAGCTTCGACCCCCGCATCGGATACGGCGAAGAGTGGTCTAGCACATCCAGTATCCCCTCGCTGTAGAACATATCCTCTTCGATATCGAGGTTGACAATAAGCGTGCGGAAGACGTTTTGGTAATCGTGTACGTCCACCCCCTCGTCCACGGCAAGGATCATTTTCGCAAAACTCATCTGCCCCGCTCCCCACATTGCGTTCATCAGGCGGTGGGCGGCGGCGGGGAAACGTTTTTCCATGGAAACTATAACGCAGTTGTGGAAAACCCCTTCCCACGGCAAGTCCATATCCACTATCTCCGGATTTACGGTGCGCAACATCGGCAGGAATATATCGCTTGTGGCGCGCCCCATGTAACAGTCCTCCATAGGAGGCTTGCCTACTATAGTGGTGAAATAGACCGGTTTTTTGCGGTGCGTAACGGCAGTAACGTGGAATACCGGGTAATAGTCGGCCAACGAATAATAGCCGGTGTGGTCGCCGAACGGCCCCTCAATACGAAACTCCTCGTCCGGGTCCACATACCCTTCCAGCACTATCTCCGCATCGGCTGGCACCCACATGTCCACAGTTTTACATTTCACCAGCCGCACTGGCGTTTTGCGTATCAGCCCGGCAAGCAGCAACTCGTCTATCCCGCGCGGCATCGGAGCTGTGGCGGCATAGGTCACCACCGGTTCCGTGCCGATAGCCACCGCTACCGGCATTTTCAACCCTGCCTTTTTGTATTCGTGGAAATTGTGCGCCCCATCCTTGTGGATATGCCAGTGCATGCCCGTAGTTTTCTTATCGAATATTTGCAGGCGGTACATCCCCAAGTTCCTGCGACCATCCAGCGACTTCGTGAAAACCAGCGGAAACGTGACAAACCTTCCCGCATCATGCGGCCAGCATTGCAGTACCGGCAATATGGAAAGGTCTACATCGTTCCCCACATGCGCCACTTCCTGGCATGGCGCAGGGCCGGATATTTTTTTAGGCGGGAACTTGCCCAACTCAAAAAGAGTGGAAAGCATCCTAAGCTTGTCCCCCAGCGATTCCGGGGGAGCCATGCGGAGTAGCCCCTCTATCTGGCTCGAAATCTCCCGGATGTCGGATACGCCCATAGCCATGGCCATCCTGCGATGGCTTCCGAAAGCGTTTATCAAAACCGGCATGGAACTGCCTTCCACGTTTTCGAAGAGGAGCGCCTTGCCTCCACCGGGGCTTTTGCTTACCCTGTCGGCGATTTCCGTTATCTCCAGCAACGGGCTTACCCGCTCCTTTACGCGGATGAGTTCGCCGCACGATTCAAGCGCGGAAATAAACTCGCCCAGGTTTTCCCATGCCCTCCTGCGGGGCTGTGTCCCAACGCTCATCCGGCTATCAACGGCTTTCCGGTCATCTCCGCCGGTTGTGGGATGCCCATCAGTTTCAGCATCGTGGGGGCGATATCGCACAACGCTCCGCCGTCCGTTACCAGCGTTAGCGGCTTCGGCCCGTAAACGTAAAACGGTACCGGGTTTGTGCTGTGCGATGTTACAGGCTGGTTATCCTTGTCCAGCATCTGCTCTATGTTGCCATGGTCTGCCGTAATAATGAGGTATCCCCCCGCTTTCTTTACCGCCTCCATAATCCTGCCAACACACACGTCCACTATTTCCACCGCTTGCAACGCGGCTGGAAATACTCCGGTATGCCCCACCATATCGCCGTTTGCGAGGTTGACGATAACGGCGGGAAACTTTCCGGAAACGACGGCATCCACAACCCCGTCCGTCACCTCCACGGCACTCATCTCCGGCTTTAAATCGTAGGTACCCACATGCGGAGAAGGGACAAGCCTGCGGGTTTCCCCCTCGTAAACCGTTTCCAGCCCGCCGTTGAAAAAGAACGTCACATGCGCATACTTTTCGGTTTCAGCGGTGCGGAATTGCGGAATACCAAGATGCGATAATACTTCGCCCAGCCCGTTCGCTGGTGGCTTGGTGTTAAACGCCACGGGAAAGTTGAAATCCTCGCTATAATCGGTCAGGCAACAAATCTTGGCGCTCACCCTTTTGGGCCTTTTAAAGCCGGCAAAATTTTCCTCCGAGAAGGCGCGTATAATCTCGCGCACACGGTCGGCACGGAAATTAAAAAACTGCACCACATCGCCATCGCCTATAAGGCCCAGCGGTTTCCCGCCGCTATCGACCATCACCGTAGGCGCTATGAACTCATCCGTAACGCCACCAGCATAAGAGGAACTAACAGCCTCCACCGGGTCAAGCGCTGTGGCTCCGCGACCCATAACAAAAGCATCGTACGCCTTCTCGACCCTGTCCCAACGGTTATCGCGATCCATGCCCCAATACCTGCCGCACACGGTGGCCACCTTCCCCACCCCGGCGCTACGCATCATTTCCGCCAGTTGCCGCATGTACTCTATGCCGCTGTTTGGCGGCGTATCCCGACCATCCATAAGGGCGTGGACAAAAACATCCGTCAGCCCTTCCTGCTTGGCCTTCTTCAGAAAAGCCTCCAAATGGCTTATGTGGCTATGCACACCGCCATCCGAGAGCAAACCTATAAGGTGGTATTTGGCGCGGGATCGCAGGGCCGTTTTCATTCCATCGTCTATCACCTCGTTGGTAAAAAATGCGCCTTCCTTGATAGCATGGTTTATCTTCGGCAACTCCTGCCGGACAACCCGACCAGCTCCTATATTGAGATGGCCCACCTCCGAGTTGCCCATCTGTCCGTCTGGCAAGCCCACATGTTCGCCGGAGGCGTTTATGCTGATAGGCGGATAGTTGGCGTTAAGATAATCGAAATTCGGCGTGTTAGCCGCCCGTATCGCGTTGCCGAAATCGCTTTCGCTCTGCCCCCACCCATCCAGGATACAAAGCGCTACCGGAGAAAATTTGTCGTTCTTCATGCACCAATTGTACTTTTTTTAAGGGCATACTCCCAACACAAGTTTTATAATAAAGGTTTCGACCAAGATATCCCAATCGCGCATCTCCGTCCACATCTTACTGGTTCACGGAGGCATGGCATCAAACATTTGGCTTAGGTTCGTAACAGGCGGCATTGTTTTCTTGGTAAGATGTTGTTTTGTTGGATGTTTTCGCGGTATTAGTATAGATTCGGTTAGTGCCGGGCAACATCCGGGCATGTGCCGGAGGGCATGGGCATAATGGTAGCGGAAATTTTTGCATATTTTATGTTTTTACTCATTGCCATTTTATAGCGCCAACTGCTATACTCACCCTTTGCTATAGGCTCTGTAAGTAAACAATTAGCTGTTAATGGATGGGAAGGGGTGAGTACTTTTGCCCGGAATTAGGATACGAGATAACGAGCCTTTTGAATTTGCTTTAAAACGGTTTAAGAAGCAGTGCGAGAAAATCGGCGTGCTGAGCGAGATCCGTAAGAGGGAGCATTACGAGAAGCCGTCTGTCCGAAAAAAGAAGAAGATAATAGCGGCCAAGAAGAAGAAATACAGCCGATACTAATTTTTTATGGTTGGAATTTGCCCTGAAAAAACGAATCGAAGGCGATTTTAAGGCGGCATTGAAGTCGCAAGACAGGTTTGCTCTTGATGTTTTGCGCATGATCAAGTCCGAGATGAAAAATCGCGAGATTGAAAAAGGCGCAGGTTATACGCTGGGGGACGATGAGGTAACATCTGTCGTCTCCAGCGCTATTAAAAAACGGCGCGACTCCATAGAAATGTTCACCAAAGGCGGTAGGCAAGAGCTGGCGGACAAGGAGTCCAAAGAAGTCGAGTTTTTGGCTAGGTACCTGCCGCAACAGATGGGTGAAGACGAACTGCGCGAGGCGGTAAAGTCCGTTATCGCCAGCATGGATTCTCCCGGCGTCAAGCAGATGGGGCAGGTCATGAAAGCCGTAATAGCCGAGGTTGGCAAGAAAGCCGATGGTTCGCTGGTCAGCAAGGTTGTTAAAGAGCTTTTGGGAGCCTGATCTCCCTTCCCGCGTT
>JAHFEI010000386.1 GCA_023248615.1 Nitrospinales bacterium
GCTCGCCGTCTCCGCGCGTTCGGATAATAACAGAGCGGGAGCGGTATGGGTCTACACGCGCACCAACGGTGTGTGGACACAGCAGGGTCCAAAATTGTTACCCGGTCCTGATGCGGTGGGCTTCGGCGCAGACTTTCGTTTTGGTCGAAGCGTTGGGATATCCGCCGACGGCAATACGCTTGTTGCCGCCTCACCTAATGATGACGGTGCCAGAGGCGCTGCATGGATTTTTGTACGTATGGCCAGCAATCTTTGGAATATTCAGGGAAATAAGTTGGTCCCCAATGATGAGGTCGGTATCGCATTTGCCGGAAGAGCGGCAATATCGGGCGACGGGAATACGGTTGTTTTGGGTGGCGGAGGGGATAACGCCAACGTAGGCGCCGTCTGGATTTTTACGCGTACCAACGGCGTCTGGAGCCAGCAAGGGAGCAAATTGGTGGGCAGTGGCGGAGTAGCGGGTCAACAGGGCACGGAAAATGCTTTTCTGAATTTTGATGGTGACTCGCTCGTCGTGCCCGGTGCCCCGGATAATTCATTTGTGGGGGCAGTGTGGACATGGATCAGACGTAATAATGGTTTGTGGTCCCAAATGGGCGATAAGTTCGTGGGCACGGGCGCCTCGGGCGCAGCAGCTCAGGGGATCGGGCTTGCAATATCCGCCGATGGTAACACGATTGCCGTGGGTGGATCCGCCGATGCATCGAATAAGGGAGCGGTGTGGATTTTTTCTTGAGGGCAATGCGGCTCATTTTGTATGCAACGTGCTTAAAAGACGGGGCTCTTCACGCAACACGCTTGCCGCGGAGGTGTACGGCGCGCCGAGAGCGTTTTTACTTTTTGCTTAATAAGCTTTGGTGAGATATGAAGTGAGAGTGTTTTTGTGAAACTAAAAAGCGGGCCGAGACCAAAAAACTTCGTCGGCGGCAAGGCGAAGTATGCACGTGTCAACGCCGGACGCTATGGGTGTTTTGTGAAATTGAGTGCGTAGAAGGTAGACGATCGATCAGTATTTGGCGCTGAATGGGCAGGAGTGGGAGGTGAATATGAATGATGGGAATGAGACTGCGCGAGCTGATTTTTGCGCTGCGCGGCGCACAAGCATATATGTATATTTGTTGCGTCGTATATTTTCCGTAATCGCACTGTGTGCGACGCTTATTTTTTCGTCCGTTTTTGGTGTTGGCGACGGCCGCGTAAAATTTATCGCCGTTTCAAATTCTGGCGTCGCGCCGATAAAAATCCACACCTCTCGCGGGTCGTTTTTGATGGATGGTGAGCAGACGCCCAACGCCGCTTTGGTCTTTAGCCAAGACCACTGGCAACCGTTTGTGGGCAACGTGACGTGGTTTCCGGAGACTCAGAAGCAAAAATTGATTGGGACCGGAGCGAGTGGCTCTTCGCTACAGGGTACTTCCGTTGCCTTATCGGCAGACGGCAATACCCTCGCTTATGGAGGGACTGGGGATTCTTTCGGTAAAGGGGCCGTATGGGTTTGGACGCGGACCACCGGTGCCTCTTACACTCAGCAGGGGAATAAGCTTTCTTCCGCTTCCGCTTCTGCCAGGGAAGGCGCTTCGATTGCCTTATCCGGGGACGGCAATACTCTAGCTGCCGGCGCACCTTTGGATTCATTTTATGGAACTAGTGTAGGGACCGTATACATCTATACGCGTACGGGTGTGACGTGGACTTTGCAACAAAGACTTCCCGATCCGACTTCCAGAATAGGTGGTGCTAACGTTGGAACAAGTGTCGCTCTTTCACGAGACGGCGATACTTTGGTTGTCGGAGCGTACAAGGATGATAACACTAAAGGTGCGGTATGGGTCTTTACACGTGCTAATGGGGCCTGGGCTCAGCAGGGCGATAAACTGGTAGGAAGCGGCGCGATTGATGCTCCAGGCGCCCAACAGGGCTACTCCGTTGCTCTTTCGGCTGATGGCAATACCCTCGCCGAGGGGGGGGTCGCGGACAATGATTTCGTTGGTGCCATGTGGATTTTTGTGCGCATTAATGGGGCATGGGTTCAGCAGGGGAGCAAATTGGTGAGCAATGATTATACGAAAAGTTTAGGGGGAGCATATCAAGGCATAACTTCTTCTTTGAGCGCTGATGGGAATACTCTT
>JAHFEI010000387.1 GCA_023248615.1 Nitrospinales bacterium
CTTCTCTGGCTCTGGCGAAAAATGCCTCTTCCGCACTGGCCGCTGCGGAATCTTCAGGCGTTAGTACCGGATATTGCTGTTCTTCCGCCATGCGGTGGACTCCTGATCGCGGTTTTTGAGACGGATTTTCCGCCACGATGTATAGAATAGCACAGAAACATTAAAGAATCGTTAAGGTAAAAGGGATTTTTTGCGCGCGCGGGCGGGAAAAAAGAAAGCCCGTTGAGATGCATAACGCGCTGCGCCATATTTTATGTAAAATTTTACAAAATTATAATTCAAAAATACCTTGCATAACAATAACTTGATAGAACATCCTTCTGTGACATAAAAGACACAAAAATCTGCATTTCCACGCCAGAAACCTTCCTTTTCTTAACGATATTTTAAGTTACGCGGGCGTATACTATCTTCATAAGCGAAAAACGATCCGTGCCAACAGTTCGTTCCAGCCATTGACCCACAGCAGGATGTTTCCCGCGCGGGGAAACAGAAAGAGGGAGGAGATTCATGTTCAGAAAAATGTTGCCGGTGGTGGCGGCGGGCATTGCGCTCAGCCTTTCCGCCTGCGCGGGGGAGGAAACGCCGAAAGTTGCCTCGCTCCAGAAAAAGGATAAAACGCTGAGCTGCAGCGAAGTGCAGCTTGAAATCAACGAGGCGGAATTCTACCGCAAAACGGCGGAAAATAACAAGAATCCGAACGTGAAAAGCCTCATCATGCCGCTCGGTTATATCTCCACATATGTGAATGCGGATGAAGCGGCCGGCGCGGCGCAGGCACGTATCGAATACCTGAACCGGATTTACGATATTCTCAATTGCGACGATCCGGCCTCGAAAGCGCGTTCCGCCCGCAACACTCCCAGCGAACCGGAAGTAACTTACGGCGGTGGCTATGCCCCGAACCCGGCGCGCTATGCCCCGCCGCAGGAACAGTATTATCGCCAGCCGACAGTGCAGCAGCAATCCTATCACCCCGGCGGTGCGGAAGGCTATCGCGCGTATCAGGGCAGACTCTATAACGCCCGTCCGGATAGTTCCCAGGAGGAATTATACTGGTAGGGATGGCCGTCATGCCCTGAGTTGCGAAGCAACTCTAGGGGCATCCACCCGGCAACGTAAGCGTTGCAGCATGGATCGCCCTAGAATCGCTTAAGCGATTCAGGCGATGACGAAGCAAGGAATAAGGCCGCGTGAGGGCACTGGCCTTGGAGGGAGCGGGTAGTAAAGGGGGAAGGTGGGGTTTAGGCAGGGTAAGGCGCACGGCGGAGGAGGGGGTTCCTGGCCGTGCGCCGGATTTATAAAGAAGTTGCAGTGGGTGAAAGCCTCCGTTATCTATCGGTAACGGAGGTTTTCTTTATGACATTAGTGCGCTGGGTTCTCTGTTTCGGCCTGTTGGCGACGGCAACGCCGCTTCATGCGGAAGATGCACCCGCCAATAAAACCATTGAGTATCTGGAATACCATCAGAACGCCGTGGCACTGAAGGATACGCAGCAACAACATTTGCTGAGTGCGGAGGCATTCCTGCAGGCACTCGCGCAGAAAGATAAGAAGGTGCTGCTTGATGTGCGCAGCCCGGAGGAATATGCCTGCGGGCATATCACGGGCGCGGTGAATGTGAGCCTCTCGGAGATGACAGAAGAAACGCTGGCGAAAATTATTCCCCTGAAAAATACGAAAATCATCATCTATTGCAACAATTCGCTGCAAACGATGCCGACGCGGATGATTTCCATGACTACGCAGGCGTATCCCACCCTCTATCAGCTTGGCTACCAGAATCTTTATCTGCTGCAGGATGGCTACAAATCCAGCAAAGGTGCACTTTCCAGAATTCCGCTGGAGCTAAGTGCGGATGCCATGCAGAAATGCCGATTTCTAGCAGAACTGAAGGGAAAACCGAAGCCATGAACGAAGCTGTCGCAAAAACGCATCCCGCGCCGCAGGAAAAACGCCTGTACCTGATAGATGGCTACGGCTTCGTGTTCCGCGCGTTCCATGCCATCCGCGAACTCACCGCGCCGGATGGAACTCCGGTGAACGCGGTGTACGGCTTCACGAATATGCTCATGAAGCTGCGGCGGCAGGTGCGCCCGGATAACGGCGATTATATGCTGGTGGTG
>JAHFEI010000083.1 GCA_023248615.1 Nitrospinales bacterium
GCCGCCCGATAATAGGCGTGGTTGGCGAAATCTACGTCCGGCTCCACTCGTTCAGCAACAACAACATCTCGCGCCAGATAGAAAGCCTGGGGGGAGAGGCATGGACGGCAGGTTTCGGCGAATGGATTTTTTACTGCACCGACCGCTTTATGGCAAAAAGCCGCAGGGACAAACAGTTGCTAAACCTGCTTGCCGGGAAACTTTTCAATTCCGTAAAACATTCGGACGAGAAAAAAATAGTAGCGCCATTCAAAGATGATTTGTTAAACTGGCGCGAACCGAAAACCGGGGAGCTACTACAGCGCTCGGCACAGTACATGGACGCGACATTTGAAGGAGAAGCGGGAATCAGTATCGGCAAGGCCGTTGAGTTTGCGGAGAAAGGTTGTTCTGGTATCGTAAATCTGCTACCTTTCTCCTGTATGCCTGGAACGGTGGTCAGTGCGCTCTCCAAAAAGGTGCGCGAGGACAACGAAAATATTCCGTGGCTAAATATTGACATTGACGGGATGGACGAAAATAATGGTCGCTCAAGGCTGGAAGCTTTTATTTTCCAGGCGAGGCAATATCACGAACAAAAAATTGCCGCTGTTTAGGGCGGCGTAACCTAGCTAAAGGAGGTACTGAATGGCTTTGTTGATTAATGACGAATGTGTTAACTGCGGCGTTTGCGAACCGGAATGTCCCAATGCAGCCATTTCGGAAGGCGATGACACATACATCATCGACTCTGCGAAATGTACGGAATGCGTTGGGCATTACGACGAACCGCAGTGCGTTGAAGTTTGCCCCGTAGATTGCATCGTAAAGGATGCCAATAACGAGGAAACCAAAGAACAGCTACAGGACAAGTTCAAAAAACTGTCCAAGTAACCGGTTTGTATCCCCGGCCTCTTTGAGGGGGTCGGGGTTTCCGTCCCCCTCTTGGGCGGTTGGGGACGAAAGATCGGATTAAAGCCTAGGTCGGCATGTGCCGATACTCTACCCATGGGCGGTTTTATGGATATATTTGGGATGTACATTGGCGATTATGCCTTTTCGGCTCTTTTTGCCGTCGAATTCGCCATTCTGGCCTTATATGCGCTCATAGCCGTAGTGAATTTCATCCGCATGGATTACAGCATCAAGAAACAATATGCGGAGCGAGCCGAATTCATACAAAGCTTCTACAAGGTGTACCAGAACCGCAGGCTGGCGCTTGAAGAAGAAGTCAGGTTGGAAGAAGAAGCCAGGGCCGCCCGCATAGCGGCAACAGCCAGCTAAGCTTAGGCACTCCCCTATTCCCTTTCAGGTACCCCCGGCAACCTTTACTTATCACCTGATTTTCATTACAATCATACTAGTGATTCAAATCGCCCAACACAGCGATAGCCCGCAACCAGAGAATCGAAGGAGTTTACATTGGGCCACTTACACCTGATATTGAACCATTTCCCGGTCGTGGGCCTTTTTTTCACGGTTGTCCTGCTGGCCTTCGGACTGAAGAAAAACAGCCTTGATTTGCAAGTGGCAAGCCTTTGGGCTTTTGTTGCTATCGCTATTTTCGCAACGGGAGCCTACCTCACCGGCGAGTTCGCCGAAGAGATGGTGGAACATATGCCGGGCATCACCGAAGCGGTTGTCCATAAGCACGAGGTCGCCGCGCGGGTTGCGCTTGCCGCCATAGGGCTGTTGGGTGCGCTCGCAATAGCGGGGCTGGTGCATTACCGCAAAAATAAAACGCTACACACCGGCATTATGAAGGGGCTGATGGCCCTATCCATAATAGCCGCAATACTGGCGGGACGCACCGCCAGCCTGGGTGGGCAGGTGCGGCATACGGAAATCCGCTCCAAAGCTCCTGCCGGTACCGAGACCGGCGGAGAAGGCGCAGAAGCCCCCGAAGAGGAAGACTCCGAGGGAGACGGGATGCCGGAACCCACCAACAGGTAACGGCAAAACCTAACAGACAATACCTGTCGTAAGGATAGCAGTCCGCAAGGGGCTTTAAGCCGGATATTTAGATAGTCTAAAACCGTTTTTTGTGGTGCTGTTGCGGGGCTTCTCCGGCTCCGCTCATCGGGGGCTAAGTATTTTGCCGGTAATGCGAGGCATATAAGTCGACAATTTGCCTGATCATTTTTTGGTACGAGGTATGGCTCTCCTTCGCCTTCTTTTTGAAGAAATCCACGCTTTCCTTTTTCAGGGAGATGGTTATTTTCACATTATCCTCTCTCAAGGCCAATTGCTCCGGCGGGGGCAGAAAGTCTTTAACAACCTTTAATTTCCCCACTGGGCCGTCAGTATATTTTATTTTGTTCTTCATAAATTCTTCTCCCTTTCCTCCAATAACCCGCCCCGTAAATACGGATGACATGGTTTCTATAAGTGAACCGTACGGTAATTACGCCTTCGCCAACATGGCCGATGCAGTAGAACCTTTCCTCCCTGCCGCTGTGATTGGTGTCTTCGGCAATTATGCGGCGCTGGTCGAAAAAAGCATACTGCGCCAAGGCAAATGGGATGCCATGTTTAACCTGGTTTTCCGCGTCTTTTTCATCATCCCATTCAAAGCCGGTTTTCCTCACTGGGGCATTTTACCGCAACACGCCCCTCCGTGCAATACTATTGTATGGCTATTTGTATGGAATAAAAGTCGGAGGCCGTCCGAATTGGTTATGTTCATTCCTTGCTACCCCCATTAGCGCCATGCCTGGGGGGATTGAGGTTAAAACCGTTTTTTGCCGTGGTGCTGTTGTGGGGCTTCTTCTTTTACGTTGAATTTAGATTGGACGCGGGTAATGGATTTGGCGCGTCCGCTTTCGGCATCCGCTTCCACCACTACGGCTGAAAGCACCCCTTCCCCCTTGCCCACTTCCATGAAGCGGTGCGGGATGCGGGTAAAAAACCTTTGCATAGCCTCGTGCTTGTTCAGGCCGATGACGGAATCCAGCGGCCCGACCATACCCACATCCGTTATGTACGCGGTATGCCCTTCCAGCACCCTTTCATCGGCGGTCTGCACATGCGTGTGCGTTCCCATCAAAGCCGTCACGCGACCATCCAGGTAATATCCCATCGCCTGTTTCTCGGATGTGGCCTCGGCATGGAAATCCACGAATATCAGGTTGGTTTCGCTGGCAAGCCATTTCAGGTGCTCGTCGGCGCAACGGAAAGGGTCATCGTAGAAATCCATAAAGACCCTGCCGATAAGGTTCATCACACCGATTGTAATGCCGTTCTTGTGGTACACGCCAACGCCACGTCCCGGCACGCCAGGCGGGTAGTTGGCTGGCCTAAGTATCCGCTTGTCTTCATCCAGCAGTTTCAGTGCGACCTTCTTGTCCCAGATATGGTTGCCGGAGGTTATGACATCCACACCGACATCATACAATTCCAGCGCGGTTTCTGCCGTAAGGCCGAATCCGCCGGCAAGGTTCTCGCCGTTGACGATTACAAAATCTATTTTGTGAAAATCCACCATCTTCGGCAACAAGGACTTTACGCCCTCCCTGCCGATGCGCCCTATGCAGTCACCTATAAAAAGTATTCTCATCCTGCTTTGCGCCTCACGATGCCCGTGCCATGCCCGGCGCTTACCGCGCCACTTCCGTTACGCGGGTTTCGCGTATTACCGTCACCTTTATCTCGCCGGGGTATGCCATTTCCGTCTCTATCTTCCTGGCGATATCTTTTGCCAGCAGGTAGGTTGCGCTGTCGCTGATGGCATCCGGCAACACAGCCACGCGTATCTCGCGGCCCGCCTGGATAGCGAAGGTCTTGTCCACCCCTTTGAATGAATTTGCGATTTCCTCAAGCTGTTGTAACCGCTTTACGTAGGCCTCCAGCATTTCGGTGCGCGCACCGGGGCGCGATGCGGAAAGCGCGTCCGCCGCCGCCACCAAGGTGGCTATCACCGATTCCGCTTCCACATCCTCGTGGTGGGAGGCAATGCAGTTCACTATTATCGGCTTCTCGTTGTAGCGCCGCCCGATGTCCGCGCCGATGGCCGCATGCGGCCCGTCTATCTCGTGCGATACCGCTTTGCCTATATCGTGCAACAGCCCGGCGCGGCGGGCAACCTTCGGGTCCAGCCCAAGCTCGGATGCCATCATGCTACACAGGTAGGCAACCTCGATGGAGTGCAAGAGCACGTTTTGCGAATACGAAGTGCGGTACTTCAACCGTCCCAACAGTTTTATGATTTCCGGATGTATGCCGTCGCAACCCAACTCGATGGCCGCCTTTTCGCCGGCTTCCTGGATGGTGCGATCCATATCCTTGCGGACTTTGTTCACAACGTCTTCGATGCGGGCCGGATGTATCCTGCCGTCCGTTACCAGCCGCTCCAGCGAGAGCCGTGCGATTTCGCGTTTTATCGGGTCGAAGCAGGAAAGGATGACGGCTTCCGGAGTGTCATCTATTATCAGGTCAACACCGGTGGCCTGCTCTATCGCCTTTATGTTGCGCCCTTCGCGCCCTATGATACGTCCCTTCATCTCGTCCCCGGAGAGGGCGACAACCGATACGGTAGATTCCGCCACTGTGTCCGCCGCGCACCGCTGGATGGCGATGCCGATTATCTTTTGCGCCTTCCTGTTGGCTTCGGCTGTGGCTTCTTCCTCTATTTTTCTCATCAGCATGCCGGTTTCGTTGCGAGCCTGCGTAAGAAGGCGTTCCTTCAGTTCCTCTTTGGCCTCAACCTGCGTCATCACGGCTATAGATTCCAGCTTTTTCAACTGTTCCTGCAAAAGGGACTCGTAACGGGCCTCGGATTCCTGCGATTTGTCCATCTGCCGTTTCAGTTCGCGTTCGCGGTTCTGGAACTCCTTGTCCCGCTGTTCCACCTGCTCGATTTTCTTGTCCAACTGGCTTTGGCGCTGCTGCAACCTGCGCTCTGTCTGCGAGAGGTCCTTCTTGGCTTCGCGCATTTCGCGCTCGAACTCGGTGCGTGATTTCAGGATGGTATCTTTGGCTTCCAGTTGCGCATCGCGTAGCACGTTCGCGGCCTCGCGTTTCGCATTACGGAGTATCTGCTCCACCTTCTGGGTAGCCCGAACGACTTTCCTGTACTCTATCAGCCAGCTTATAAGGAAGCCCAATAGCCCGCCGCCGATGGCCAATGCCGCGTACATTAACGATGAATCTGTCATTTCAACTGCCTCCAACAAAACAAACGGCGCGGTATGCGCACCAAACAAACGGCAGCGAGACAGAAGATGTCCTTAACGACGGTATATTTAGGGGCGTTTGCCCAGACATGAGGCCATCGTGCGTCCCGTAAAGCGGGATGCGGCCTGGAATTCAGATAAGCACGGCAAGTACTGTCCGGGGCCTTGTGCGAGGCATAATGCCGACCGCCCCGTTAATGCCGAATTGTTGCTTAACCACTTCGCGAAAAAAGAAAGTGTGATTATCTGAAGAATCTTGTCTGTTACCGTCTTAAGAATGTCCTGCTCACCGCCGCAAACCTTCCCCCCTGTGGGAATCGGCAGGATTAACCTCTCCGGGAAGAAGCGGGAGCCAAGCGTCGTTGCAGAGATTAACATCAAAGCAATATCCAGCACGCCCATTTAGCCGCCTACTCCCAAAGTTAAATCCAATTTAAAGACCCGATATGGTTCACGGGGTTTTACTCAATGCACCGAAACATACCACGCATATTGCCAAAACTCAAGAAATTTCTGTTACATATCCCCCTGCCGGGGTTTTGTGGACCCATAAACGGAAACCTGATTTCCACAAATTTAAGGAACTTACCGTCCACCAGAATGAACTCAACCGGGCTTGGTGCCAACATGAAAAACCAACATTCCGTGCGTATATTCGGTGTTGCGGCTGGCTGTGAAAAAAAAGTTCGTGGCGAAGTTCCGTTCCATCTTCGCGCACATCGAGTTGATTCCCCATAGGCTCAACTGCATTTTCCGGGTTAAAGGCTGTTCGGCATCTCCGCACCCTTTTTTTACCCACTCGGTATGGAGAAGACCCGAAAAAGTAAAATGCTCTAAACGGATTTTCGGTGGGATATGAAGTTAAGGAATTCCATCCTTGTGCGCTGGTCTGATTTGAATGTGCCGACCATAGAAGAAGTTATGGCGTAATCGCTTTCTTTTTGCACTCCCCTCATGCACATGCACAGGTGCCGTGCCTCCATCACCACGCCAACCCCCCTAGGCTTCACATGCTTGCAGATTATATCCGCCAGTTGCGTAGTAAGCCTTTCCTGCACTTGTAGCCTACGGGTAAATGCCTCTACCAACCTCGGCAGTTTGGATAGCCCGACAATCTTGCCGTTGGGGATGTAGCCGATATGGCACTTGCCGAAGAACGGCAGGAGGTGGTGCTCGCAAAGGCTGTAGAATTCTATATCTTTAACCAGCACCATCTCATCGTAGGTCTCATCGAACAGCGCTTCGCCAATAAGCGCATCCACATCTACCGAATAGCCCGATGTAAGGAACTTGAGGGATTTCTCGACACGCTTAGGCGTATCTTTCAAGCCCTGCCTGTCCGGATCCTCACCGACGGCGAGAAGAATTTTCCTGACCGAATCCTGCAAAGCGTTTCTCCTTTTGGGCAAACGGGGGGATAAAAATGCCCGTCAGGTGTTTACTGCGGCCTTGAAGTACTTACCGGCCTTGAAGCGCACTACTTTACGCGCGGTTATGCTGGCCTCTTCCCCGGTCTTAGGATTGCGCCCAATCCTCTCACGCTTTTGTCGCACCTGGAAAGAACCGAAGCGCCGAAGTATCACGCCCTCGCCTTTTCCAAGCGTTTCCTTGATAAGCGAAATTATTGTTTCCACTCCAAGTTCGGACTCAGGCTTTTGAAGTCCGGCCTGCTCTGATATCTTGTTAACTATATCAACCTTGGTCATTCCCGCTCCTTTCGCTATATCCCCTGATGATTGACAATAACATAATTCGCGTTATCTCATCAAACCAATTTATTACAGGAACCTTTTTGCCACTTCCCGCGCTTGTGCATCGGCATCAATTATCGCCTTCAGCCCAACGGTCGCCACCGCAGGAACACGCTCCAATGTTTTTTCGATTACACGGGGAATATCCATGTACCCCACTTTTTTATCCAGAAAGGCCTGCACCACAACCTCGTTAGCGGCATTCAGCCACGCCGGAGCCACACCGCCAGCCTTCAGCGAAGCGTAAGCCAGCGCAAGGCAGGGAAATCTTCTCGTGTCTGGAGGCAGGAACTCCAGGCGGCCCATGGAGGAAATGGAAAGCGGATGCAGTTTCGCTGGCCACCTGTCGGGATAAGACAGGGCGTACGCAATAGGCACACGCATATCCGGCTGGCCCAACTGCGCCATAACCGAAGTATCCACAAACTCCACCATCGAATGCACGATACTTTGCGGGTGGATAACGACCTCAATCTTTTCTGCCGGGACGTTGAAAAGCCACCGCGCTTCTATAACCTCCAGCCCCTTGTTCATAAGCGTGGAACAGTCTATGGTTATTTTGCGGCCCATCTTCCAGCGCGGATGTTTCAGCGCCTGCGCAAGCGTTACTTTTTTTAGTTGCTGGGCGGATTTACGCAGGAACGGACCACCGGAAGCGGTAAGGATAAGTTTCTTCACCCTGTTGGGCGGTTCGCCATTCAGGCACTGCCACAGCGCGGAGTGCTCGCTGTCTATAGGCAGGATGGTGGCGCCGTATTTTGCGGCATTGCCCATCATTATTTTCCCCGCCATTACCAGCGGCTCCTTATTGGCTATGGCAACCCGCACCCCTTTTCGTATCGCGGCCAATGTCGGCGTAAGCCCGGCCGCCCCCACTATCGATGAGACCACCACGTCGGCATCCACCATTTTTACCAGCTCGGTGGGGCTATTTTCCCCTGCAAGTATTTTCGTGCGGGCGGGCGCGGCTTTTTTCAGTTCCTTCCACGCCAGTTCGTGGGCTATCGCCACCATCAGTGGCTTGAATTCCCGTATCTGCTCCGCAA
>JAHFEI010000084.1 GCA_023248615.1 Nitrospinales bacterium
CCGTAGCAAGTGGTCATGCCGCGGTTTTTGAGTTTGCGCGGTTTCCCTGTTTAGCGAGGTTCCCATCGGTGCATTAATCTCAATTCCGAAGACAGGAATTCAAAATACCCCAAAACAATTTATAAATATGCCTGATTTGGATATTTTCAAAAGAAGAATTTGGTACAGGGCCGATATCAAAATTAATTTCCTCCCCTTGAAAGGGGAGGTGCAGGTGGGGTTGAGGAACCTCCCGATGTGTGATGTCGCATAACCGTTGTGGCGGGGACGATGGGCGCTACGCTTTCCATCCCCTCCTTGGCCATGGCGGCGGTATAGGCGGGAAACATGCCTCAGTCGATAATGGGCGGCATTATCTGGAATTTCTTTTTCGCCATCGACATCCTGGCGATGTGCAAAGAGACACTTATGAAATAATAAAGCTTGTCGAATGTGTTTATTTTGGGAAGCAGGGAATACCGCAACCCGCGCCAAGAGAACATCCTCTTGATCCGCCTTTTGGTAAAGCCGGATATTATCTCCAGCCGTTTCCGGTTCAGTTCGTCGGCCTTCATGTGGACGGTATCGTATTTCGTGCTCCAAAAGGTGCTGTCGTAGGCTATCCGGTTGTTTGGAAGCAGTCCCAGCCTCCTGAAATCATCCGAGATTTTGGATCCCGCCAGCGGCTGGGCGATAAAGACTATTGCCAGGTCGAGGTCGCTCTCATTTATGAAACGGACGGTATCCTCTATCTCTTCTTTTGTTTCCTCCGGGAACCCGATTATGAAGTTGGCGAAGCTCCATATCCCCAGTTCGTTGCATATGCGTATGATGTCGTGGGCCTGTTCCAGGTTAACCGGCTTGTTTATATACTTCAGCATCCTCTTGCTGGCGGTTTCGATGGGAAGGCTCATCTTGTAAAGCCCGCTCTGCGCCATGTGGGACAACAGTTCCCTGTTCAGTATCCATACCTGTGCGCCGGAATTTAGTTGCCAGCTTATCTTCAGCCCTCTCCGCAATATCTCCTTGCAGATCTCTATGACGCGCGATTTCTTGGCGACAAAACTGTCGTCCAGCACAAATATTTCTTTTACGCCGAAGTTCTTTACCAGGTGTTCTATCTCATCTACGACATTGTTGGCCGACCGGTAGCGGAACTTCTGCCAGTTCTCGGCTGTCGAGCAGAAGGTACACCGGAATGGGCATCCCCGGCTGGTGAATATGAATCCCGCCGGCGTATTTTTGGTGAACGGGATAGCTTTCAACTGGTCTTTTAAGTACAAGTCCATCCTCATCATGTCGTACGCGGGCATCGGCAGGGAATCCAAATCCCGTATCTGCGGGCGGCTCGGGTTCTTGTGCGCCACCCCGCCGGATTTGTATGTGATGCCCGCCACCTGTGAGAGGTCGCCATTTTGTTCCAGCGTTTTCACCAATTCCAGTAATGTCTCTTCTCCTTCGCCGCGTACGATAAAATCAACGTGCGGCTCCATTACACATTCCTCATCTTCCATCGATGGGTGCGCCCCGCCCATAACCACCGGCACATGCGGAAAAACCTCCTTGCACAGGCGGGCCATCCTCAGCGTATCTTCGTGGTAGGCGGTGAAGTTTGAAGTTATGCCGATAATATCGGGTCTTATGGCGGCCAGCCGTTCCTTTGCCTGGGCGTCATTCATGCCGTATAGCGGCACGCAACCTACAGTCTCCACCTGGCCTGCCGCTTCAACCTGGCAATCCAGGATGGTGCATTCAAAACCGTTTTGCCTTAAATACGACGCCAGATACCCTAGGCCGAGCGGCGGATAGGCGATGAACTGCCTGTAAGCTGTTATCAGGAGTACTTTCATTTCACCCAATTTAACAGAAAGGCCCTTTCATTGCCATCGGCCAATCAAGCGCGGGAGCGCCGCCATTCATTCCCAAGCCAATACATTATGGGATTGTTAATAACAATTGTTTTTGGCGGTTCCATCCATTATCATCAACCCTGCCAATGGTGATTCAATCGGTTAGCTATAACAAATCTGGCGAGGTTCGGCGCTACCTGGAAGATATTTGCAATGCCGGGGTGCGTGACGCCGCCCAAAAGGCCGCTGGCGGCTTGCTTGCCGGGATGTCTGCTGGCAGGCTTTTCCATATAGATAAAGGGCTGGCTCCAGCCGCCGGGTTGGCGCGAGACGCGCAAGGGCGCATCTTCGTATCAGATGAGTTTAACCACCGCATACTTGTGTACGGGGCGGATTTCGCCTTGATAAAAACTATTGGAAGCTCCGGCGATGCCGGAGGCCAACTGCGTTACCCGCGCGGTCTGGCGCTGGACGCAGATGGCAACCTGTATGTTGCGGATGCATGGAACCACCGCATAAGCGTGTTTGCCTCCGACCTTTCCTTCAGCCGCACCATAGGCAAGCTGGGGGATAAGCGCGGCGAGATGGACGAGCCATGCGGCGTGGCGATAGTGGATGGCACGATGTACGTACTGGAAAAATCCAACCACCGGGTGCAGGTTTTCGGCCTCGATGGGAAGTCGCGCGGCGCCATAGGCAAGCGTGGCTCGGCGGAAGAGCAGGAGCAGTTCTACCTTACCGCCAGTTCGCCCGAAGTGTTCAACTCGCCGGTATTCGAGTATCCCGGCGCCATTGCGGTGGACAAAAACGGCAACCTGTATGTTGCCGACACCAACAACCACAGGGTGGTCAAAATCGCCCCGAACGGAGATTACGATTCATCCTTCAACCCTTCCGGCCTTCGGTATCCCGTTGGCTTGGCGTGCGATGCGCTGGGGAACGTGCATGTGACGCAATTTGACCGCGAGGGTGCGCTTGCGATATCGCCGGAGGGCGTATGCCTGTACCGGTATAGCCCGCCGGGGATAGAGATACCGGTTGCCATATCCATCAGCGGCGGGTTTGTGATGGTGGCGGGCGGCATGAAAGCCGCCGTTAGCGCCATGGAATTCGATTCTGCCCAGATGTCGGGCGCGGCTTTGGAGGATGAATTTTCCTTCCATCTCCGCTACGGGTTTGCCGCTATTCGGGCCGGGAAGTGGGACGATGCCATAGCGCACATGGAGCTTGCCCCGGAGGCCGCCGATAAAAGCCCGCAAAAGCTGGTTCCGGTATTGCCGGAAAATGATTTTGTTTTTCCGGATGGCGCACCCGTAGCCGCCGGAGCGCTGAAAGGCCTGATGGCGCTTTTGGACGGGTATTGCGACGCGCTGTGGAAAGAGATGGATACGCTGATGGAAGCAAAACTTGTGGCGGCAGATGAGAACGCCGATGTGGCCCTAGATCTGGAAAGGGCGATATTGTTGGGGAGCGATGCCACCGACCAGATAGTGGTGGCGCGGTTCCGCTCCATAAAAAAAGTGCTGGGCCTTTCCGCCGCGATAAAGAAGTCGGCTTGCGCCATGAAAAAGGCCGAGGAACTTATGCGCCGCTTTGCGCACGCCGGGTTTGGGGTGGATATGAGGTTGCGGCGAATGGCGAAAAACCTGAAGGCGATAACCGCATGGAAATGCCGTAAGGAAGAGTGGTACAACGCCGCCGCCAAGGAGGCTCCCTCACTTTCTTTCAACAGCCTGCCGGACGAGCGCAAGGTATTTGCCAGGAACGAAGTGCGGATAGACTTGCTTGCATACGAATTCCGCTTGCTGTGGGGGTTCGCTATAGAGCAAAACCACGAGTTGGCTTCGCTGGCCTGCGGGAACGGCGGTGTGCCGAAAGAAAGCCTGGCCGCCTACGTTTCGGATGCGACGGATTTTTTCTTTTTTTGCCCGGAAGATTTCCACTCGCGGCTAACCTGCTTTATATCGCTGGACGGCCTTTTCCGCACGCTGGGTGCGGAGACCGCCGCCGCGTTGGCTGGAGAAAAGGCGTCTGCGGAGATGTGGCAAAAGCTTGGGAAAGAGGACAACATCCAGCATGAGACGGCTGGTGGCCCTTACGGGCTTCTTCCGGCGTTATGGGGAGTACCCTCGCTTTCCGCCTCTACGATAAACGCCGAG
Source organism: Nitrospinales bacterium (assembly GCA_023248615.1). GTDB lineage: Bacteria > Nitrospinota_A > UBA7883 > JACRGQ01 > JACRGQ01 > JAHFEI01. The sequence goes on from JAHFEI010000084.1 coordinate 3,989, forward strand.
TCGTGGGAAAAGATAACTGATTTCTACCATGCGGAGTTCCGCAAGTTCATAAACGAAAATGTGCCGCTACGCAGCGAGCTTATCCGCAGTGCGCAGATGCAGCCTATGGCGGAAAAATCTGACCCCAAACAATCGTCCATCCTGTTGCGTAAGCTCAGCTTGTTGCGGTTCCACAACCTGTTCCAGGATAGGTACATAGGTAACATGATGGCGGAGTACCTTATCCGCTACGCGTTGTTCATGCTGAAGGACGGCCCCATCCCGAAGGCCGTGCGGCAACGCACCGCAGATGAGCTGGAAAAACTGTTTGCCGAATGTAGCGTGGGACGGGTGGAAGCCGATAGCGAATCCCGGGCTACGGCGGCGGCGATAGGAGCGGCCTCGGATATTTCGGAAAAGCAGGCCAGGAGGGTGCAACAAGCGCTGGCTTTGATGGCCCTAGAATACACCACCATGCTTTGCGCGCATTTGGCCTTGATGCGGGAAGCGATGGGCAGGGCGGATACAACGGCTTTCGCACAGGCCGCAGATATGGGCGGAAGGCTGTTGCGTCCACTTTTTCCCAACGGGGCGGCATTCGGCGAAGGGGGCAAACTTTTTTTGGCGGCGACAAACGGGATATTCGTTTTCACCGGCGGGAAATGTTCCGGCACTTTTGGCGGTTCCGGCGGGATGGAAGGCAGGCTCTCCGTACCACTGGATATATTTCCGGCTCCGAATGGGGAGTTGCTTGTCACGCAGGCATCTGGCCGTACGGTTTCGGTTTTCACGCAAGATGGGCGTTTTGTGAGGGAACTGGCGCTAAAGGGTGATGAAGGAAGGACGCCGCTCCGCATCCAGATGGATGGCGGCGGCAGGTTGTTCATAAGCTTCATGGATGGCGGCGATATCGCGCTTTACGATGGTGAAGGAAATCGCATCGGCTCCGTGGAAAAGAAGGGCGGGGCGCTGGAGTATTTGGAAAACCTCCAAGGATTCCTGCTGAAAGACGGTGGCCTAGTTGCCGGGGGAAACGGCCGGTTTACTGTTAGCAGTATCGATGGAAAGGAAACTAGGGAGATTGTGGAATCGGATATAGCGTTTGGGACAATTTCATCGATGTGTGGAGGGGAGGGTGGCATAGTGTATGCCACCGATTTCCGGAATGGCATGATACTTTCGGTTGACCTGAAGCGGAAGGTTGTCTCACGCATAGCATCGGCAGGCTCCGTCGGACCCTCCGCACTCGCGGCTAAAGATGGGGTGCTGGCTGTTTGCGACAACCCAACCCACCGCATACTTTTTATCCGACCATAGCCGCAATCCGGCACAGGCCGTAGCTGGCGGCACCCACGCTTGTCAGACGTATTCGCTTAACTCGAATTTTCCGGTAAGCATGCTCTTCTCCACTATGCGTAACAGCGGCATTCCCTTTACGCCAGTGATTTTACCCAGATGTTGTTTGGACTTGTTAATTACATAGTAGCGGCTCCAGACTGGCGAATTTATTACCTTTTCCATTACCAGTTCCCTGGCGAAGGGCGGTTGTAGGGCGTCCATGTATAGCCCGAAAATATCTTTGCGCACCCTACCGCCCGGCGACTCCACTATCGCCTTGTAAAGTTTCTGCACATCTATGACGTCGAATAAATCCTGCGGCCTGTCGCCGCTTGTTATAATTCCCTTGGCCGCCGCCACGAACTCTTCGTAGGCAGGATGGGGGATGATGGCCACATGCCCCAGTTCGGCAAAGCTCAAATATTTTTCTTTCGGTATCCAGGTCCTAGCCACTTCGCGCTGGAAGGTGGTTGTCTCCCCCATCTCCAGTATCTTCGGCCAGCAGAACCGCACCATCAATTCATGCGGCTCCATTTTATGTATCCTGTCGTGGTCTTCCTTCTCGGACTGTTGTTTCGCCCTTTCCTGGTCTGTATTGGCCTTGTATTCGGCAAACCGCTTGTTAACGCTTTGCTCCAGCAGTTTGCACACATCGGCGAGGAACCGGAGCCGGATGTCCTGTAGCGGCTCCGCAATTTTTCCCTCGAACAGGTCTGCCGTCTCTTCTTGGGAGATGTTGGTGGCTTTCTTGCGTAGCACATATTCATACATCGCCTGCTTGAACGCCTCGTCGACGAGGTTCCCGGAATTGTTGCCCTTTGCGCTGGCGAATTCGTTCAACTCATTTTGTATCCACCGGAACAGCGTGGTTTTTACCAGCCTGTCGCCGGTACCCACCAATTTCATCAGTTCGGAGCTGGGGGAAAGGAAACGGTTGTAATAGTAGTCGCACACATAGGGGCCGAGCTTTTGCATAAAAAATATGCTTCTGCTGAAGGTGTCGAATTTAAGCTTTATCGCATCCGCCAGCGGATGTTTGGGCGGAAGCTCCTTGTATTGCGTGGGAGTGCGTTTTCTCAGGTATTCGTCCACCAGGAAGCGCTCGAAAGATGCCCGCTCGTCCCTATTGAACATCTTGTCGCTATCCAAAAGTTGGCGCACGGCAAGCGGCATATAGCTTTCCAACGGCATCCGCTTGGCGGTATTTTGCCTTCTCAGTGAATATATTGTCGCGCCGACAAGAAGTTGCAGGTCTCTGCCGGTCTGGTTTATGTATTGGAAAAACAGTTTTTCCACCTGAAGCTGGTCGTTTCGCCCCTCCACCTTGCCCTTTAACGCCTGAAAGCGGGCGATAATTTCGTTGACCATTATCGGGACGAACATGACCATAAAAATTTTGGCTTCGACAAAATTCCGTATGTCCTCCTCCAGGAATTCCCGCGAGAGTATCGGGTAGTCCGTGTAGGCCGATTCTGTGGCTCCCTTTTTCGATGCGGCCTGCACGATAGCCTGGAAAAACTGTTTCCCCTTCTCGGCAAGGGCGGCAAGCTTTTGGTTGTCGCTTACGGCTATGCCGTAGCATTTTTCGCTTATCATGTTGGTGAGGTGGACGGGAATTTTTGTGTTGTTGAATATAAGCTGTACGGGAATCTTGTTCCCCTCCTTTGAGGCTTTTACCAGCGTGGCAAGCTCTTTCTTTTGTCCCTCATCTACTGCGGAAAGGATGGTGATGCCGGCTCCAGCCGAGGAAATATCGTCAAACCCTATCTCTATAACCCGTGGGTCGGGGAAGAGGATAATCTCGCCCTTCAGCCCGAATTCCTTAAGGCCGTAGCGGGCCTCTTTTCTTACAAACTTTTCAGACATCACTTCTACCCTTTAAGCGCCCTGCCGCCTGGACAAAATTCATCTTGGCGACTATATTAACAAACCCCCACATACAATCGGTGATTATACCCGCAACCGGGCGTTTAACAAAACTTTGGGGCGTATCCCATCCCCAGATGCCGCATTTAGTTTGCGTGTGGCGTCAGATTTTGGCGAACAGAGCCTTAAGGTTTTCGAAGGCGCGTTTGCGGTGCGAGAACGCGTTTTTCTCTTCCGCAGTCATTTCGCCGAAAGTCCGGGTATGCCCATCCGGGATGAATATCCTGTCCCATCCGAAGCCCCCTTCGCCACGCTCTTCCAAGGCTATGGTTCCGGGTAGTTCCCCTTTTACGATATGGACGCTTTTTCCGTCGTGGTATGCGATGAAGCACTGCGCCAGCGCGCGGCGGTCTTTTTCTTCGCCCAGCATTTTTACCATTCCTGCGTTATCCACGGTTTTTTGGAACCATTTGACCAACGCGCCGGGAAGCCCATTCCACGAAAGGAACACCAGCCCGGTATCTTCCACTATCAGGGGCGCTTGTAGCCTGCGGTAAGCCTCTTCCGCCTTGTGGCGTATCAGGTCTTCCACATAGATGGTCTGTATCTCCTCCAAGCCAGCCACGTCCACATGCTCGATATCCATCCCAAGTATCTGCCGCGCCTCGCGCAACTTATCAGCGTTTCCGGTTACAAACTTTACCGACCTCAACATGCGTTACCTTGAAGGAGGCTTGTTTTGTAACCCTGTGTCTTAGTGGCCCTGTGGTTATT
>JAHFEI010000388.1 GCA_023248615.1 Nitrospinales bacterium
GCAGATTGCGGGATTATTACCAAATCCGGCATAATGGCCGGCTTGGGCGAAACGGAAGGCGAGCTTGTGTTTGCCATGGAAAAGCTCAAAGCCGCCTGGATAAGGATTTTAACGCTGGGACAGTACCTTGCCCCATCGCGCAGGCATGCCCCGGTAGCAAGGTACTACGAGGAAGAATGGTTTGGACGGATGGCAGAAATTGCGCGGCATATAGGTATTGAGCGCGTGTTCTCCGGCCCGTTTGTAAGGAGTTCCTATATGGCCGAGAAAGTGGGTGCATTGTGAATTTTGAGTTCCAAAGGATTAAACGGCTTCCCCCATACATGCTCGCGGAAATAACGCGCCTGAAAACCGAGGCGCGGCAACGCGGGGAAGATATCATAGATTTCGGCATGGGCAACCCAGACCAGCCGACGCCGGATTTCATCGTCAAAAAAATGATTGAGGCGACCCAAAAAGGGCAAAACCACCGCTACTCCGCATCGAAGGGAATAAAAAAACTCCGCTACGCGATATCAGACTGGTACAAGCGGCGCTACGACGTGACCATAGACCCAGACCAGGAAGCGGTAGTCACCATCGGTTCCAAGGAGGGGATTTCGCACCTTGCGCTGGCGATATTCGGCCTAGGCGACAATGTGCTGGTGCCAACGCCAACCTACTCCATACACACATACGCGGTTGTGATAGCAAACGCGGACGTGATAAGCGTGCCGCTGACCAGCGAGCAGGATTTTCTGGAAGCGGCAAAGGAAGCATACAACCGCACCTGGCCGCGGCCCAAGGCGCTACTTATTAACTTCCCGCACAACCCTACTACCGCCTGCGTAGACCAGGGATTTTTTGAGAAGGTGGTAAAGTTCGCCAAGGAAAACGAGGTAATGGTAATCCACGACCTGGCCTACGCCGATATTGCGTTCGACGGGTACAAGGCGCCCAGCTTTTTAGCCACGCCCGGAGCGAAGGACGTGGGAGTGGAAGTGTTCACCCTTTCCAAAAGCTACAACATGCCCGGCTGGCGCGTAGGTTTCGTTTGCGGCAACAGGCAGATGGTGCAGGCGCTTACCCACCTTAAGGGATACCTGGACTACGGCATGTTCCAGCCTATACAGATAGCCAGCATCATCGCGCTGAACCAGGGAGACGATGTGGCGAAGGAAATATCCGAGCTGTACCGCGTGCGGCGCGACGTGCTGGTGGAAGGCCTTAACCGCATAGGCTGGCATGTGGAAAAACCGAAAGCCACGATGTTTTTATGGGCGCAGATACCGGAAAAATTCCGCGCTATGGGTTCCATAGAGTTCAGCAAGCTCATGCTGAAGGAGGCAAAGGTAGCCATCACACCGGGTATAGGTTTTGGCATGGAAGGCAATGGGCATGTACGCTTTGCGCTGGTGGAAAACGAACACCGCACACGGCAGGCGATACGCGGCATCAAGGGAGTTATCTCTTGAAAAAAATTGGCATCGGCCTTTTGGGGTGCGGCGTGGTCGGCTCCGCTGTGTACCGTGCGATTTCGGAAAACTCCGCGCTTATAGCGGCACGATGCGGAGCGCAGTTTGAGGTGCGCAAAATTGCCGTGCGCAACAAGGCCAAAAAACGCGGGAACATCCCGCATAAACTGTTCACCAGCGATATTGGAACCTTGGTATCCGACCCCGGCATACAGATAGTCGTGGAGCTTATGGGCGGGGAGAGGGACGCATATTCCGCCATCCGCGCCGCCATCGGAAACGGGAAACATGTCGTAACCGCAAACAAGCTGTTGCTGGCGAAAAAAGGGGAACAGGTTTTCGCCTCAGCGGCAAAGGCTGGTGTGGCGGTAGGTTTCGAGGCCAGCGTGGCGGGCGCGGTGCCTGTCATACGCACGTTGAAAGAGGCGGTTGCCAGCGGCAGGATAAATTCCATATTCGGGATAATCAACGGCACGTCCAACTACATCCTTACCGACATGATGGAGAACGGCGCCAGCTTTGCCGATGCGCTGAAAGAGGCGCAAAGGCTGGGATACGCCGAGGCCGACCCCACCTTCGATGTGGAGGGGATAGATGCGGCGCACAAGCTGACGATACTGGCAAACCTGGCTTTCGGTACGCCGGTCGATTTGAAATCGGTCTACAT
>JAHFEI010000389.1 GCA_023248615.1 Nitrospinales bacterium
TGCTTTGTGTGCAGGGCGGGAACGTAAACATCACCGGGAACTATCTTACCAATGGCGTAGCGACTGCTGGACTTGGGAACGCGGTACTTGGCGCGGATAACCAAGTGTGGTCGGGCAGAAATACATTTTCTGCGGCTACGACTTTTACTTCCTCTATTACGATAACTGCGCCAGAGAACTTAAATATATCTACGCTATCTTTTGGGGGCTCTATAGTTCTTTCAACTCCTGGAGACCAAGTTACTTTTCTCGGTAAATTTGCGGGAAGTTCTTTTATAGACGGAGGGTCCAGCTATGCCGACACTTGTTTAGGTTATGCGGCTGGGAATGGGATAACTGCCGTAGCGGTCGAGGATACTTTTGTGGGAGCATCGGCGGCGCTTAATCCTACAGGAAGCAGGAATACGTCGCTCGGCGCGTATTCTTTAAATCGTTTGACCTCTGGGAACGCAAATACCTTTATAGGCGACCATACGAGTGTTTTTGGCCCTACAAATATAACGGGCAGTTCTAACACGGTAGTAGGTACGGATTCGGGTCAAAACATTAGCGGGGGGAGTGGCAACATTGTATTAGGGTATGGCGCCTCAACTCTGGGCACGGGAAGCAACTCTCTTAATATCGGAAATATAATTGTCGCGCAGATGGATAGCTCTTCGGTCACAGTTAGAGGCAATCTCGGTGCAAACGTATTCACTCATGTTGCCTACACTAAAGCGCAGATGAATGTTCTCACAGGTGTGCCTTACGGAACGATTGGAATATCAGACGGCGCTACCGCCTACACGATATGCACTGGGACCGGGACAACTCTAGGCGCATGGGTTTTATTGAACACCACAACGCATTGTCAGTAAGGGGGCAGCGTGGAAGAGCAGTCGGAAAAAGAAGTGCTTTACGAATGGGGAAAAGATTTTATCCGGCGCATTGAAATATACAGCGAGCGCCGTCAGGCGCGGATCCCGTTCATAAGCGGGTTCGGGAAGGTCCTGGCGGAACATCTTAAAAGGAGAGAACAGAGGCGAAAGCCCAAACACCTATGACACCGCGCAACGACTTTGAAAGAGAAATGATAGAGTTCATGGCCCGCGTGGACGAACATATGCAGGCACAGACGGCGCGGTGCAACTCCCATGCGAAGGATATATCGGCGCTAGATGATAGGGCCACTTCCCTGGAAGGCAGCCGGACTTACGCGAAGGGGATAATCAAAGCCGTGGGCGTGGGGGTTCCGGCTATGGGCTCGGTTGCATGGTTCATCTTTGAGGCGGCTAAATTTATAAAGGGGGCGAAGTAAAAATGCAGATTCTACTTAAGCGCGAGAAGTCCACGGATAAAAGCACGATAGGCAAACTCTATCTTGACGGGGCATACCTCTGCGATACGCTGGAAGACATCGTGCGGCCGGCCGGAGAGAAGGTCCCCGGTCAGACCGCTATCCCTGCCGGAGACTATCCTGTTATCCTGAATATGTCCGAGCGGTTTAAAAAGATCATGCCGCTGCTCTTGAACGTGCCCGACTTCGCCGGTGTGCGTATCCACTCCGGTAATGTGTCCGAAGACACGGAGGGCTGTATCTTGGTCGGTTTCCGAGAGGATGGTATCGCGGACCATATATTCAACAGCAGGAAGGCTTACGAGATACTGTTCGCTGACCTAGAAGAAGCGGTGAAAAAAGAAACGCTCCATATCACTATCGAGGCCGCGGCATGAATTACAAAGCCTGCGAAACCATCACTATACGCTTCTCTGATGACGGGAAGTGTATCGGCATATTCACCGAGCAGGGGAAAGCCCCTGTAACGATGGAGCGCGGGAACCCGGAAGGCAGCAGGCCCTTCCTGGACCACATCGGCGCGGTCCTGGGGCTGACACTTTGGGCGGAAGCGGTGAGAGAGGCGGTAAACGAAAACACGGATAAAGGAGACTGAACATGAAAAAAGGAATCATGCAGGTAGTGATGGGCGCGGCCCTGATAGTGGCGGGCGCGGTGCTGGCGCGGGCAGGGAGTTTCGACGACACAATGAGCTCATGGTGGAATCAGATATCAGCTTCGGAAAATTTCCACCTGCTTGACAACGCCTCGGCGGGCATATGCAAGGATTTAAACCGGCATA
>JAHFEI010000390.1 GCA_023248615.1 Nitrospinales bacterium
GAATTGTGCATAACCCGCATAAGCGAAAGGGCCTTTTCCCTGCCGAACACACCGGAAAAACCGGCGTATTTGCGCATTTTTTTAAAATTTTTAAAAGGGATGAGGTCTCGCCGTGGCGATGGGGCCGATGCAATATCTATTGGGGGGCGCATCGGGGTAATTACCACCTTTCCCTCCCGCCGGAAAGCCAGCCCCTTAATCAGTTCAAGGTTTTTGAAGCCGCTTGCCAAAAGTTCCTTGAACGTTTCCTCCCCTTCGCCAACCACAATTACGTCAATCGAAGAATTGGCGTTCAGTACCATTTCCGGCGTGGAACTGGGATGTGGCCCTCCCGCCACCACTGTAATCTTCTTGTCGAATTGCTTTACCGCAATCGCCACTTCGTGAAAAGCTTTCTCCTGGGTCAGGAAAAGGGACGAGACGCCCACCACATCGGGCCGAAAATCTTTGAGGACACTTGCCAATTCGTTAACGCCCCCGCCGAAGCGGTACATTTCCGGCGTTTCAACGGATTTTTCATACATCCACCAATATGACCCGATCAGGTCGAGTACCCGCACTTCATGATCTCCGGCGATATACCCCGCCAAATATTCGATCCCTATCGGTTCGGGAACAACATAGGGGATGTCCAACTTCCCCACATAATACCAAGGCCTTACCAACAGTACGCGCATTTGTTCCTTTAATGATACGCCAAAATGGAATGTAAACATTCCGCAACATAGGCCACATCGTTTTTCCGCAGTTTTACGCCGGAAGGCAGATTGATGCCCATCTTATACAGCTTTTCGCTCACCGGCAAACCGCCTTTTGGCGCGGAGCGTGAATACATGGGGAAAAAATGCATGGGATAAAAAAGAGGCCGTGTTTCAATGCCCCGCTTTGCCAGCGCGGCGATTATGGCATTGCGCCGTTCCTCGCCGGCGCAGCCTTTAACCAGGACGGATACCATCCACCAGGCGCTTACGGCCCAGGGCATTTCCACCTGCAATTGCACCAGTTTTTCATCCAGCGCATTCCGGTACCAGCCGATAATCTTCCTCTTTTGGGCAAGAAATTCGTCCACCCGTTCCAACTGGGCCACCCCCAGGGCCGCATGGAGATTCGTCATGCGGTAATTATATCCAACCTCGGGATGCCAGTATCTTCGGCGCGGATCCATTCCATGGTTTTTGAGAAAATGGATTTTGTCGGCAAGTTTCCGGCTGTTGGTGGTAACCATCCCTCCCTCGCCGGTGGTAAGTATCTTATTTCCGTAAAAGCTGAACACGGCGGCGTCGGAAAGCCCGCCCACCACTTTTCCACGGCACACGGCGCCGTGCGCTTCCGCGGCGTCTTCGATGAGGAGCAGTTTATGTTTTCTGGCCACTTTCCCGATAGCGGCCATATCCGCCGGATGGCCATAGAGATGCACCACCATGATAGCTTTCGTTCTGGGGGTTATTCTCTTTTCTATCTCTTCCGCCGTGATACACCAGCAGGCGGCGTCCACGTCGGCAAATGCCGGTTTCGCTCCGGTGTATGTCACCGCATTGGCGGTGGCCACAAAGCTGAGGGTGGGAACAATAACCTCGTCGCCGGGGCCTATCCCGAGCGCCAACAGGACAAGGTGCAAGGCGCAAGTGCCATTCGAGGTTGAAACAGCCCGTTTAACGCCACAGAACGCGGCAAATGCGGTTTCAAATTCCTCTATAAATTCGCCCCGCGAGGAGACCCATCCCGATTTGACGGCCCTCGTGACATATTCGATTTCTTTTTTCCCTATAGAAGGCTCGGCTACGGAAATCTTTTTCATTAATTCACCCGGCTTTTTATTTTTCCCATTTACAGGAAGAATACACCGGTTCCGGGCTCCAATGTCATAGAAATTGTTCCCGCCGCCGACCTGCCAAAAGAAACGGCATGTCACCCGGCTGAAGAGGCGCCGCGCCGCGGGGGATGGAATGCCCACACCCCGTAGATAAACGGGTCTCCGGCGTATTCCACCGTTCGGGCCTCAAGGCCAACCGCGCCGTTGCGGTTTATCAAAACGGTCATTTCATCAAACCTTCTTACAAAAGCCCCCCGATCCATCCTTAAAAGGCAGCTCACCACCGGCTTTGCGGGGCCGGGA
>JAHFEI010000391.1 GCA_023248615.1 Nitrospinales bacterium
TCAACCAAACGAATCCGGCAGTAAGGGAATTTGTTGAGATAGGACGTATTATCCGCCAGACCGAAGCGGTACAAGGGCGGCAAATGGGCGGAGCAAAGTGAGCTTGGTTAAGATATGAAGAATTGGAGTAACGAGGCTAGGCTTGGGGTGTTTATAGTCGCTGGCCTTGCGATGCTTTTTTACCTCACCTTTTCCATAGGTGGCAAAAAGCTGTTCAGCATGGGCGGGAAGCGGACCATGATTGTGCACTTCAAGACCATTACGGGCGTTACCGAGAAATCGGACGTGCGGATGGCCGGTGTGAAGATAGGCGAAGTGCGAAAGATAGAGCTTGATAATTATCGGGCAAAAGTCATTGTAACCCTGTTTGGCGATTACAATATTCCGGACGATTCTGTAGCCACTGTGCAGGGCAAGGGGCTTTTGGGTGAGAAATTCATTGAGATAAGGCCGGGTCTTTCCGGCACATACGTCGCCTCAGGCGGCGAACTGCTCCACAGCATACCCCCATCGAATATAGACGACATGGTTTCCAAGCTGTCCGACGCGCTGGACGACATCAAGAAGGTTACCAACTCGCTAAGCGAGTCTTTCGGCAGTGAGGAGGGGAAACAGGGGCTGAAGGCGGTAATCAGCAACCTCGCGGCATTGAGCACAGACCTTAACTCAATCGTTGGCGGAAACAAGGAAAAGCTTAACGCAATCATCGGCAACGTAGACAAGGCAACCGCCTTGCTCCAGTCAATCCTGTCGGAAAACCGTGACGGCTTGAGAGGGACAATTTCAAACCTCAGTTCCCTATCGAAGTCGTTTGCCGATAAGTCCCCGCAACTGCTTGAACATCTCGACCAAGCCTCCGCCGAAATACGCGACATGGTAAAGGAGAACCGCACCAACGTAAAAGACGGCTTAAGCAACTTCAAGGAGGCTTCTGGCAACTTTAACGGGGTGCTTGCGGAAAACCGGGATAATTTCAAGACAACCATGGAAAATCTCAAGAAAAGCTCCGAGAAACTTGATGAAGTTATGGCCAACGTAAAGCAGGTGACCGCCAAGCTGGAAAAGGGGGAGGGTACCCTAGGGAAGCTTATCCAGGATGACGAGGTCTACAACGGGCTGAACGAAACGCTGGAAGGCACTAAAGGCATGACCAAGCAGGTGGGCGCCATGAGGGTAGGCATAGGAGCCAGGGCGGAAAACTACACCGATTGGCAAAAGACAAAATCGTACTTCTCCATTCGCGTAAAACCGCGTGAGGATAAATACTACATGATAGAAATAAGCGACGACATTCGCCGCAACATGACCGGCCCCAAAAACACCCTCAATTCGCTTCTTTACAGCTTTTACATAGCCAAGCGGTTCGGGAACGTCACCCTTAAGGGCGGACTTATGGAATCCAGCGGCGGCCTGGGCGTAGACCTGCATGGCATGGACGACAAGCTGATGCTTAGCACCGACGTATTCAACTTCAGCGGGTATGACCAGTTTGCCAACAGCCCCCAGGTAAAAGTCACCGCACGCTACTTTCCGCAGAAATATCTCTACGTATATATCGGTGGCGACGAATTGGCCAACAAGTACTACCGCACCTTCTTTGCTGGCGTTGGCGTAATGGCGGATGAGGACGACTTCAAGTTCTTCATGGCCCGCTTCTTCTAAAAAGTTTGCGCAAGCGGACGTCTTCCAAGGGTGTTTAACTTAAAGCTACTGTGCAAGGATAAAAAAGCCAGAAGGGGAGTTATCACCACCTCAAGCGGGTTCGATATAAATACTCCCGCGTTCATGCCTGTCGGCACGCAGGGAACGGTTAAAACGCTTTCTCCCGAAGATATCCTCCGCACCGGAGCCGAAATAATTTTGGGCAACACGTACCATCTCTACCTCAGGCCTGGCCACAAGCTCATCGAAAAGTTGGGGGGGCTCCACAAGTTCATGAATTGGGAACGGCCAATTCTTACCGATAGCGGCGGGTTTCAGGTGTTCAGCCTTAAAGGGCTTACCAAAATTACCGAAGACGGCGTACACTTCCAAAGCCACCTGGACGGAAGCAGGCATTTCCTTACCCCGGAACTTGCGATAGAAATCCAGCAATCGCTAGGCTCCGACATAATGA
>JAHFEI010000392.1 GCA_023248615.1 Nitrospinales bacterium
CAACCAGAAAAAAAACAACGAACGGTACAAACTGCTTTTGGCGCAAAATTCGATACCGCAAAGCCAAGTGGACGATGCCGATGCGCAACTAAAGGCTTTGATGGAGCAACTTGCCAGCGCCCACGCCCAAATGACGACGGCGGAGCGCGATTTGGCCAAGACCAAAATAAAATCCCCCATCTCCGGCATGGTGCAAAGCAGGATGGTTTCCGTAGGCGATCATCTTTCCGTCGGCAAGCCGCTGTTTGTGGTAAGCAACGAGGAAAAATTCCAGGTACACCTTCCGTTCCCCGAAACCGCATCGCACCGCATAAAAGTGGGCCAGCCGGTAAAACTTACCATCCCCGTCGCACCCGGGCAGGTGTACGACGGCGCGGTATCAGAGATTAAACCGACCATCACCGCCGGAAGCCGGGCCATAGACGTGCTTATCTACAAGCACAACCCCGGCGGGTGGAAATCCGGAGCCAGCGTGAATGGAAGCATACTGGTGGGCAAACACCACAACGCCGTGGTACTCCCATCCATTTGCGTGGTACTGCGCCCCGCTGGCGAAGTGGTTTATATCATCGAAGGAAACAACGTGAAGCAGAGGATAGTACACACCGGGGTAAGGCAGGACGACTACGTTGAAATACTCGATGGGGCGAAAGAGGGCGAGACGGCGGCGCGGGACGGGGCCGCATTCCTAAGCGATGGCGCCGCTGTGAAGGTGCAGGAAACCAAGTAGCCGTGACACTACCCGAATTATCCATACGCCGCCACGTCCTGGCGTACATGGTAAGCGGCGTGCTGATGCTTATGGGCGTTATCGGCTACCAGCGGCTGGGGGTAGACCGCTTCCCGGAGATAGAGTTTCCTGTCATTGCGGTCGTCACCATACTGCCGGGAGCAAACCCGAACATCGTGGATTCGAACATAACCAACGTCATAGAATCCGCCGTCAACTCCGTGCCGGGCGTGAACCATATACAGTCCACTTCCTCCCCCGGCGTTTCCACGGTGGCTATAGAGTTCATACTGGACAAAAACGTGGACGTGGCCTTTAACGAAGTGCAGGCGAAGGTAAACCAGGTATTGCGCCAACTCCCGCGCGGGACAGACCCGCCGATGGTAGCAAAGATGGAGGTCGGCGCACAGCCTGTACTGTGGCTCTCCCTGCACGGCGACAGGACATTACAGGAGTTGAACCTGTACGGCAGGAACGTAGTAAAGAAAAAACTCGAGAACGTGGATGGCGTGGGCAAAATCCTGCTGGGCGGCGAACGCCCGCGCCAGATACGCATAAACCTGAACTTGCAGGCGCTGGCATCCTATGGCGTGGCTATACAAGACCTGCTGAACGCTTTTAACACCGAGCATGTTGTCCTGCCCGGCGGCTTTTTAAGCGGACGCAACGTGGAATACCTGATAAAGCTGGATGCGGAGTTCCATAACCTGCATGACGTGCGGAAAATGATAGTCGGATACCGCGAAGGTGCGCCGATACGGGTGGAAGATGTGGCATCTGTCGAAGACGGCCTGGCGGATTACCGGCAACTGGCAAACTTCAACGGCAAACCGAACGTCGGTATAGGCGTGGTGAAAGTGAGCAAGGCCAACACCGTAGCGGTGGTAAACGAGGTGCTGGCGCGGCTGGAGAAGGACATCATCCCCCAGCTTCCGCCGGGGATGAAGATTGAGCAGGCGTCCAACGATGCGCTTTTCATACAGGACATGATCAACTCCCTGAAAGAGCACCTGGTGGAGAGCGTGATACTGGCGGGGCTGGTGGTGCTGGTGTTCCTGAAAAGTTTCCGCGCCACCACTATCATCATCACGGCCATCCCGGTCTCACTACTTTCCGCCATAGCGGCGATGTACTTCCTCGGCTTCACCTTCAACTCCCTTACCCTGCTTGCGCTACTGCTACTTATCGGCGTGGTGGTGGACGATGCGATAGTGGTGCTGGAAAACATCTACCGACACCGCGAAGACATAGACCCAGACCCGATAACCGCATCCATAAACGGATCGCACCAGGTGGTGTTCGCCGTGCTGGCCGCCACGCTTACGCTGGTATCCATTTTCTTCCCGATAATATTCATGGGTGGTATTATCGGCAGGTTC
>JAHFEI010000393.1 GCA_023248615.1 Nitrospinales bacterium
ATCTACCTCGGCGTGGTGTATTGACGGTTTGTCGGACGTTGAATCCCGGGACCGGCCCTATTTTCTGATATTAACCTGCCCCGCGACACCGATTTCCTGCGGCGCCGGGAAGGTGGCCCTGCGCTGCGCTTCCAGGTCGTTGACCAGGATTTTCAGGAAGAGGAAGATCATCATGCAAAATGCCGCGGCACACCCCGCCAAAACGGCCTTGAGCAGGGCTATGCTTGATGTTACGCTTAAAACAGCGTAATTGGCGACCGGCGGGCGATACCCGGCATAAGCGGCTTTCGTATTTTCGGCAAGCTCATTAATAAAGGCCGCGAGATGGCTTTGCGCCAATTTGAGGTGCTCGCCCAAGGCCTTGTTGCGCGCCTCATAGGCGCCGCTCGGCGCACGGCCGGCGGCATCAAGCAGTTTCAAACGTTCTTTCACTTTGATCAGCCTGCCTTCCAACCTCGATATATCGTCAAAAATGATGTTCGCTTCGTTCATCAAGGAATAGTATTGCGAGTTGTAGCTAAGGAGAATCCCCATAATCGTTTTATCCGCGCCCTGGGGGCCGTTATCGGATGAATTCGCGTTTGCCTTCGGGGCGCTTTCGTTCGGGATGCGCGCCAGGTTTATCTTGTATTCGGCCTGTTTTTTCTTTATGTCTATGTCCCCGGAGAGCATCGAAATGTCGCTCACCAATTTGTTTCGGTATTCATCCAGGTTGGGCACCGTTTTTTCATTAAAGATAAGGTGTTCGATGGACGCCATCTCCATCCTGAGCTTTTGCAACACTATGGAATTGGCCGTCTGGGATAACCGTATAAACTCCTCGTCGTTGCCGCCAGACCGGTAGTTGCCGGCGTTATTGGCGTTATTGGCGCTATTGGTATTAGTGGAATTCGTGGGGGGGCTATTGGAGCTAATGGCCTTGATGGATTCTTTTTTCGCGCTGGCGGCGATCTGACTGTTGATTTCGTCAAGAGCCGCCGCCAGATAGCCGTAGGAGGCCACATTGTCCATTTCGGTCGGCACAATTCCTTTCTGGACGTAATGGAGGGAGAGCGGAAGGCAGGATTCCAAAACAAACGTGGAATACTGCTTGATGAGTTCATCCAGAAACTTTTTCTGGAGGGAGATAGGCATTAACGGCGAAGGGCGAAAAGAAACCGCGAACTTCGAAGGGAAATAGCCGTTGACTTTATCGTAATTGGAAACTACTTCCTGCGGAGCCAGCTTGGGCTTGGAAAGCGCATCAAGCGCGAGTTGAATGTCCAGGGGATAGATCTCGGACAGGGAAAGCGCGCTGGAAAGGGCTTCAGGAGTCCAACGGCTATTTTGTCCAAGCTCCGGAATGGCATTAGCCGCTTTGCGAACGATAGTGGCGGATACCAAATCGTTTTTATCAAACCGGCGGCCATTCGGGTATTTACCGTTGCCGATCTCGGGAAAACCTATTTCTAGGATAGCTTGCGTTGAGGGCAACGGAAGGGTTTTGAGAAGGTAATAATAGCCGCCGCAGATACCCACAACGAATGCCAGCAGAAAGCTCCGCCAGTGCTGTTTTAGCTTTACCAGATAGCTGAAAATATCAATTTCTTCAGGAACAACAAATCCTCTGTTTCTTTTCATTTCAACTCCACCTGATCAACCGGTATAAAAGTTGCCGCTGACAATAGACGCCGTAAACTCCATATCAATTTCGCGTATAGCCTTAGTAAGATATATCGGAATATCAAAATTTATCATTAGGGTTAAATGCGGCGTCAATGCGGCATTGTTTCATCGCTTTATTATTCAGCTTGTTGTCGCTGAAAGAGCAACTATTACGTTAAGATTGCCCGTCAGCATGTTTCCTCCAAAAAATGCGTTCCCCTTAACCCGTTCCATTCGGTGAATAAAACGGGATAGGGTATAATTTGCTTCAATGAAAAAACACTTTCGGTTTTTCCCGGTTTTCCCGATATGGCCTAAGGATGGGGTTCATCATGGAGCATGACAGCATATTTCCCATCCCATGCACGGAGTTGAGCGGGAATAGGGAAAACGGATGACCAAAGCGGACAACCGGATCGTATCGTTCACCGATGCCGCCGCCGCGCGGGGCCGATTATTGAAAT